>NZ_JAKEVK010000290.1:0-4287 GCF_022398435.1 Pseudoalteromonas sp. Isolate6
GGGTATTATTATTTAACGAGCTGATTTGGTTGATAGTTATTGTTTTTTCTAGACAAAAAAGGCCAACTCACGTTGGCCTTTGGAAGATTATCTAATTATACGTTTGCTATTAGAAGTTGTAACGTACGCCGATCTTGATACGGTAAGTTGAGTCTTCTGCTTCAAACTTATAGTCGCTGGTAATCGGTGCACCGATAATGTACTTACCAGTTGCAGGGTCTATATCCATGTTTAGCGTATTACGAGTACCAAAGTCTTGCGTGTACACTTTACCAGCTGAAGAATCAATAAGGTTTAGCAAGTTATTGACTACGAAGTAAATTTCACCCTTATGATCTTTGGTAAAACCAGGAACTTCTTGAGAAACATACAGATCCATCGTTGTTGTCCATGGCGATGTCGCTGCGCTACGGTCAACGAAACCACCCGCATAACCAGATAAGCCTAAGCTCTCATAGTGAGCAAGCACTTCTGCTTCAGTTGTACCTTCGTAACGAAGTACGTTTGCATCGTTTGCCGTTGGAACATAAGCTAGGTAGTTACCGCCGAACGTTGAACCAAAGCCAGAAGGTTGGATTAGATCCTGATTGAAGAAGCGGCCACCAGTTAGGTTTTGCCATCTTGTTAGGTGGCTATATGCTGAACCTGAACGGCGCTCAAAGAAGAGGTTGAAATTCGTTTTATAGTTTTCAATGAACTCAGTTGAATAGCCAAGGTTTAGGACAAAACGGTGCTCTGTTTCATAAGAAGAAGTACCGATTTGTGTTTCTTGATGGTCTAAGAAGTGACCGTAGCGGTAGTTACTACGACCAGTTGAAGAGCCACCAGGGTTACCTTCAGTGATATCTTGGTGAGTATAAGACATATCAAACTTGAAGCCATTATCCCATGTTTTTGCAAGACCAGTACTTAGGATAATTGAACGACCGTTTTTATCTGCGTTCGTTAGCATAATCTCAAGTTCACGGGTGTCGTAGAATGGTAATGCACCATCAGCAGTAGACCCTACTACATCGCCTTCTTGAAGAAGGGCTGCATTTACCCATTCAGCGGTATTTTCTTTATCTGTATAGATTGCCGTTGTAGTCCACGCGAATCCATCACCAAGACCTGGGATATCAAGTGTTACATCCGCATTTAGCATATAAGTCCACTGTGATGGAATGTCGAAGTTAGGATCGATAAAGTTCGAAACTGAACCACGACTCGCATTGTTAATACCTTCGATAGCTTCTGGCGGGATAGTATTTAGGATATTTGCAGGAGCGGTAACATCACTAGCAGAGAAGTTTTGACGACTAAAGCCGTCGTTTGAGTAAGAGTTTGAAATCCAAACGTTAGGGTTACCACCTGCATAACGACCTACGCTGCCACGGATAGTGACGTCATCGTTCATGTAGTAAGTGAAACCTGCACGAGGCAACCAAATGTCAGCGCCATCTAGGTTATAAGTGTTATCAAACCCCGTTCTGTCTAATACGTCTTGGTTGAATGCTGGTTTGTCGTCAGAGCCTAGACGCTCGTAACGAAGACCAAAGCTAAACGCTAGTTCATCGCTGAAGTCCCAACGGTCGTTCACGTATAGTGCAAGGTCTTTACGTTTGAATGCCGCTGCAACTGCATCAGGGTTATTGCCGATACCGTTGCTGTATGTGTATCTTGAAATTTGGCGTGCAGCAAAGTCTTCTAGGCTGTTAAATGTGATTACACCCTTAGAACCATCTAGATAAAGGTTTTCAACGTCTAGAATGTCATACTTGATACCGAACTCTAGTGTATGTTCGTCAAGTAGGTAAGTACCGTCAAACTTGAATGTGGTTAGGTCGTTTTCTAGTGAGTTTGAGTGGCGGCTAGCATCTGAACCAAAGCTGATGTCACCTGTAACACCATCACCATCTACGTCGATGTTGCTGATGCTGATATCACCTAAACCAAGTGCACTATCAAGTGAAATCTGTCCAGTCTCAACAGACTTGCTTGTGATACTGATTTGCGTTGAGAAATCATCCGTCCAGTCAGAGTATAGCGTTGAGCTGAAGTTATTTAGTTTCTCAGATTTATTGTACCAATAAGTGCTTAGGTGTAGATCATCAGCATCATCAGTCATATTATTTGTGCGGTTACCTTCATTGAACATGTAGATAAAGTTTGCACGGTGGTAGTCGTTGATGTTCCAATCTAGCTTGATGATGTATTTTTCATCTTCTAGTTGTGGTTGAGTGTCTGCACCACCGATATTATCAACACCATATACTTCAGAAGCAATTTTGCGTACTGCCGCTAAGTCGTTTTGTGTGATTTTTGTCTCGTTAGCGCCAATGCCAGAACCTGCAGGACCCCACTCAATTGACTGAGGAGACTCATACTTTTCGTAAGCACCGAAGAAGAATAGTTTGTTTTCGATAAGAGGTGCACCGACTGAGAAGCCATAGTTCTCTTCTTCAAACTCTAGTGGAACTTCTTTACCATTGTTTTTTGGAGTACCTGCCCAGCTGTCAGTCATTTTCTCATAGAAAACGCTACCAGTGATTTCGTTAGTACCAGACTTGAATACCGCGTCAACGTTACCACCAGTAAAACCACTTGATTTAGCATTAGTTGGTGCTACTTGAACTGTTACTTGATCAAGCGCGTCTAGCGGGAATGGGTTACGTTGTGTTGGATAGCCACCAGAGTTAAGACCGAAGTCATCGTTTAGCGGAATACCATCAACAGTAATAGAGTTCGTGCGCGGGTTTGAGCCCGCGATTGTCATGGAACTATCGCTACCTGGTTGGATAACAACTAGAGGGTTATTTCTTACTACGTCTTTAATATCACGGTTGATGCTAGGTGCACTCTTGATTGCATCTGCACCATAATAAGTGTCATTTGCAGAAGAATTAAATAGCACAGGAGTACCGGTAACCACAATCGACTCTATTTGCAGTTCACTCAGCTGCTGGTCGATCTTTTGTGCTTCACCTAGAGATAGATAAACATTACGCAATTCAGCGTCACGGAATTTAGTCGAGTCAATAGTAATAGTATATGGACCACCAACGCGAAGGCCTGATGCGTTGTACGTACCAGTGTCATTTGTTGTAACAACGCGGCGTGTACCAGTCGGCTCGTGAACAATGATAATCTTTGTATCTGCGGCTGGATTACCTTGAGGTCCTACAATCTGTCCTTTAATAGACGAAGAGGTGTCAGCCGCAACCGCCATGCCACTCATGCCTAAGCTTGCAGCGATAGCAAGAGTAAGAGCATTTTTGCGTAAAATAGTGTTCATTATGTTGTTTCCCGTATTTTTAGAACTAGCTACAATTATATTATTTCGCAGTCACAGAAGTCTTTAGTGCTTCTTTTAATGGCTGCGAGTCCTTATCAAAAATTTGGTTTAATAAACCAGCAAGTCTAATACCGCCTTGTTGCAGTCTAAACTTCACTGTTGGCATATGCTTGTAAATGTACCCATAACTTATTTCAGTTTCATTGCTGTTATATACATTTTCGGCAATATTATTTGATTCAAGCAACCAGTCGGCTGGTGAGCTGTCTAAGTATTCAGCAATTATTTCATTATTTGTGGTTTGAATAAAACGTGTAAATTCTGTAAATGAAAGATTTTCATTTTCGATTAATTTGGTGTCCCAGGTACTGTGTAGGTTTGAGTCACTACCAAAAAACTTTACTTTAATCATGTTTCCGCCGCGGTCCTTACCTCTGCCGGCATGGAAAGGTTGGTGACTATCGCCGACAAGGTGGACAAGGAAGCGCAATGCAAAACGTTTTTCGTCTATGGATTTGGAGTCGGATCGGAGAGTGTTAATAGAGTAATAAATGCCATCTAGAATATTTTTTACTTTTTCTTTATCGTCTAGATTTGAATGGACATGTTGGTGCATGTTTTTAGGGTCTTCGATATTGATGTAATGCCATTTCGAAGATTGTTTGCGCCAAAACGTGCTTGGATCCGACCGCATTTCATCTGCCCAAGTAGATATCTCCGCTAGTGAGTCACCTTCTAATAAGGGTTGAATAGCAACACGCGTCTGCTCGGTTAAGTGTGCTTCAGCTAGCTCACCGATAATTCTGTGGCCATTTTGGCCCCATGCGTACGCATTTGACGCAGTGAACGTCATTCCTACCGCAAAAAGTAATGACAAGCTTTTACGTAACATTTGTATCTCTTGTAGAAAAGGGAACAATCTTCCCAACCAAAAAGTGAGGCCAATTGTCCGCATTTTTCAACAAAATAAAAGGACTCAATAAGATTCATAATTTCCTGTCAATAAAGTAATA
>NZ_JAKEVK010000291.1:0-4255 GCF_022398435.1 Pseudoalteromonas sp. Isolate6
TCTAAAGGCGAGAGCCKAAGCCCCCTTTGGTCCGTAGACATTATGCGGTATTAGCCATCGTTTCCAATGGTTGTCCCCCACCTCAAGGCATGTTCCCAAGCATTACTCACCCGTCCGCCGCTCGTCATCTTCTAGCAAGCTAGAAATGTTACCGCTCGACTTGCATGTGTTAGGCCTGCCGCCAGCGTTCAATCTGAGCCATGATCAAACTCTTCAATTAAAAGTTTTTTTGAATCCGAAGATTCGTGCTCAATGAATTCTGATTTTGATACCTTTCGGTATCGAATTGACTGTGCTGAATAAACTATGTTTATTCTGTTGGTCACTCAGTTCAATTGAGACTCTAAATTTGTTTGCGCCATCTAGCGAACTAGAATCTGCTGTTAGAACTCAATCTGTACGAGTACCCACACAGATGATTGCTTCATATTTTTAAAGAACGTTTCGAAACATTTCGTTGTTTCGAGGGGTGTGCATTCTAAGCATTCCCAATTTTTTGTCAACACTTAATTTTTAATTTCTTGAGAAGTTTTCAAAGCTAAGTTTTACTCGACTACCAACTCGTTGGCTCATTGCTTTTCAGCGCTGCTCCCCGTGTCGGTGGATGCGCATTATAGGGAGATCCGATTTTAGTGCAACCCTTTTTTCATTAAAACTTATAAAAAAGGTTTGTTCGAACAAAAAATAAACGAAACATGTCGAAACAGTATATTTTTCGCCCAAAAAGACCGAATTGAGGTCACGCGAGTCTACATAAACTTTAAGCATCACTAAGGAACAACTAGCGTTATGTAACATCTGTTAGCATATCAACTTGCCAACTTACATATAGAACTCGAAACAAAGCCAGGTCAATTCTTCTTTATGTAGAAAAGGTGTACGTAAATTATGTGGAAGTGAAAATGCAAAGCTACTAAGAAGCAGTAAGTCTATCCGATAAGCAGGACTAGATACCAAAATGATACCTTTTATTGAAAATATGAATATAGATGCGTTTATAAAGGCATTGAATATTAACTTTCGATTCTTGTTATTAGTTAGTGGTTGTAATAATTATGGGATCTAAAGAAACAGTGTTTAAGTAAAAGAAGATGTGGATAAATCAGTAACAGTGGTGTTCTTGGATAACAAAAAGGTAAATTAGTGGGATATTAAGAATAAAGAGAATATGCGATATGGAGGCGGAACCCGGAGTCGAACCGAGGTAGACGGATTTGCAATCCGCTGCATGGCCACTCTGCCATTCCGCCATGAAGAATATTGGAGCGAGTAACGAGGTTCGAACTCGTGACCTCGACCTTGGCAAGGTCGCGCTCTACCAGCTGAGCTATACTCGCATTCCATTTTTCACACTGGTAAATTTGATATGTGAAAAATAAATGGTGCCCGGGGCCGGACTTGAACCGGCACGCTGTTACCAGCGAGGGATTTTAAATCCCTTGTGTCTACCAATTCCACCACCCGGGCATCGGGTGTGAAAGCAAAAGTTGGAGCGAGTAACGAGGTTCGAACTCGTGACCTCGACCTTGGCAAGGTCGCGCTCTACCAGCTGAGCTATACTCGCGTTCCGTTTTGTACATAAAAACCATATAGATTTGTTATATACAAATCCCGATATAAATGGTGCCCGGGGCCGGACTTGAACCGGCACGCTGTTACCAGCGAGGGATTTTAAATCCCTTGTGTCTACCAATTCCACCACCCGGGCATCGGGCTTGCTTTCGCATGTGGATATGTTGAGAAATGGAGGCGGAACCCGGAGTCGAACCGAGGTAGACGGATTTGCAATCCGCTGCATGGCCACTCTGCCATTCCGCCGCAAATTTGGAGCGAGTAACGAGGTTCGAACTCGTGACCTCGACCTTGGCAAGGTCGCGCTCTACCAGCTGAGCTATACTCGCGTTCCATTATTTAAATCCACTTATTTACTAAGCTTCTTTAAACTTTAACTTGCTAGGTGATGCTATCTAAATTTCATTTAGATGACACATTGCCCTCTCAACACGGACGCATTCTACAGAAGTTCTGGAACGCGTCAACATAAAAAATGAATGTTTTGAATCGTTTGCTCAAAATTTATCTAAACCGCTGGGTTTATAATCATTTCAAGTCAAGAATTAGTCAATTCTCCTTTTGCAGCATAGAGATACTGGATCATAGAAACTAATGTTAGCAATGTAGCGATAGCTAAAAGTGCGTAACTTAGCATTGTCATCCACTCTGATAATTGCCAAATCAAACCTATAATAGCTAACATCTGCGCAGCTGTTTTAAATTTACCCAGCCAAGATACTGCAACACTTCCTCTTTTACCTTGCTCAGCCATCCATTCACGCAGCGCAGAAATAACTATTTCTCTACTAATAATGACAACAGCAGAAATAGTAATGAAATAATTATCATAATGTGTAGCAAGTATCACCAAAGCGACACTGACCATCACTTTGTCGGCAACAGGATCTAAAAAAGCGCCAAATGGTGTTGACTGTTCCAACTTACGAGCAAGATAGCCATCGAGGATATCGGTAACTGAAGCTAACCAGAAAATAAAAGCGGCGGCAAAAAATGCCCATGAATAAGGAAGATAAAAAACGACTGCAAACACAGGAATGAGTAGCAATCTAAATGTTGTGAGCGTATTTGGAATATTCCACATAACTACTTGGTATTGTCTTTTTTTCTATGTTCGCATGATTGCTTAAGCTTTGTCATGCAAATGATTAAATATCTTTTCAGCCATTTCAGGGCTGATCCCAGGAACTTGCTTTAATTGATGTATATTTGCAGATTTAACTCCCTGCATGCCTCCTAAAAACTTAAGTAGTGCCTGACGTCTTTTCTGACCTACGCCTTCAATCTCTTCAAGCACAGATTGCGTTCTTTGCTTTTGTCTTTTATTACGATGCCCTGCAATTGCAAAGCGATGTGATTCGTCGCGGATATGCTGGATAAGGTGTAATGCAGGTGAATCACTTTCGACATTCACCGTTTTACGACCACCATCTATTAATAACGTTTCTAATCCCGGCTTTCGGCTTGTGCCTTTTGCAACCCCTATCAGTATCGGCATTTTCTTGAGTTGCCAATCAGCGAAGAAAGACTCTGCCCTACCTAACTGCCCCTTACCACCATCAATGAAAATAATATCGGGAACTTTAGCTTCATCCGACATTTTGCCGTAGCGCTTATTTAATGCAAAATCCATCGCTGCGTAGTCATCCCCAGGGGTGATCCCTGTGACGTTATATCTGCGATACTCTCTATTGTTTGGCCCTTGACCATCGAATACGACACACGATGCAACCGTGTTTTCTCCCATGGTATGGCTGATATCAAAACACTCCATTCTTTGAATGTCTGAAAGCCCTAGCACTGCTTTTAGTTTGGCATATCGTTTGGTGATTGAGTCTTGTGCACTTTGTTTAACTTCAATACTGTTTTGCGCATTTTTATTTGCCAATGCAAGATATTGGGCTCGCTCACCGCGAACGTTACATTTGAAATTAACTTTGCGCTTCGAAACTTGAGTCAGCGCGGCTTCTAATGCACTTCCCTCTTCTATTTCGAATGGCAATACAATTTCTTTAGCAATTCTAGAGTGGTTACCCGTTGAAATATAATACTGTCCAAGGAAAGAAGTTAGCACTTCATCTGCGCCAGAATCTTTTGGTACTTTTGGAAAATGTGTTTTCGTCCCAAGTACCTTATGTTCTCTTATCATCAGTACATGAATGGCCACTAAACCGTTCTTCTGCTCATAACCAATGACATCAAGCTCTGCAAAGTTTCCTGCAATGGACTGCTGTTCTTGCATTTGCCTTAATAAAGCAATTTGATCTCTGTGTTTTGCCGCTTTCTCAAAATCCAAAGACATACTAGCGGTTTCCATTCGTTCCACCAGCGCTGAGATAACGTCCTGTGAACGTCCCGTCAAAAACTGTCGAACCATGGCAACTTGTTCTTGGTATTCTTCGTCGCTTACCTTGCCAACGCATGGTCCTGAACACCTTTTTAGCTGATACTGTAAACAAGGTCGGCTGCGTGCTCGGTAATACGCATCTTCGCATTGCCTAACCGGGAAAATCTTCTGCATTAATCTTAAACTTTCTGATACCGCAGCACTGCTAGGGAAAGGACCAAAGTATTCACCTTTTTGTTTTCTACTACCACGATGAAATGCAAGTCTTGGATGTTGGTGAGCGCTCAGGAAAATATACGGATAACTTTTATCATCTCTTAAAAGGATGTTATATCG
>NZ_JAKEVK010000292.1:0-4223 GCF_022398435.1 Pseudoalteromonas sp. Isolate6
CTATAAATACTATCAATAACAAGCATAAATGATATGTATGTCATTTTTCCATTCCATACTGGAATAAGACCTAATTAATTGCTATAAAACGCGGCTTAAACAAGCGAACGTACACCTTTGTTAATTTCTACTAAACTTAGTCTGCAATTCTTCTCGGGTGTATTCCAACTTTTGATAAAGGAAAAAACATGGCACAGCAAACCATCACAGTTATCCGTGGCGACGGCATTGGCCCTAGCATCATCGATTCAGCAATCGAGATCTTAAAAGCCGTAGGTTGCGACTATGAATATGAATACGTAGACGCAGGTTTGGCTGCATTAGAAAAAACAGGTGAATTACTTCCAGCTGCAACGCTAGAAGCGATTGAGCGTAACAAGATCACGCTAAAGGGCCCACTAACTACACCTGTTGGCGAAGGTTTTACTTCTATTAACGTGACATTACGTAAGCATTTTGGCCTTTACGCAAACGTTCGTCCAGTTAAGTCATTTGAAGGTACTAAAGCACGTTACGATGATATTGATATCATTACCGTACGTGAAAATACGCAAGGTATGTACTCAGGTCTTGGTCAAGTTGTTTCTGAGGATGGCAACGAAGCGGAAGCAATGTCAAAGATCACTCGCGAAGGTGCTGAAAAGATCGTAACTTTCGCTTATGAGTTAGCACAGCGTGAAGGTCGTAAAAAAGTAACTGCGGTTCACAAAGCGAACATCCTAAAATCAACTTCAGGCCTATTCCTTAAAGTTGCTCGTGAAGTGGGTGAGCGTTACCCTGAAATCGAATCAGCAGAAATGATCGTTGATGCTACTTGTATGAAACTAGTAATGACACCTGAAGAGTTTGATGTGATCGTAACAACAAACCTATTCGGTGACATCCTTTCAGATCTTTGTGCGGGCCTTGTCGGTGGTCTTGGTATGGCACCAGGTGCGAACATTGGTACTGATGCTGCAATCTTTGAAGCGGTTCACGGTAGTGCTCCAGACATCGCAGGCAAAAACCTTGCAAACCCAACTTCTGTTATTCTTGCGTCAATTCAAATGCTTGAGTACTTAGGCGAAGCTGATAAAGCGGAAAGAATCCGCAGTGCAGTGGCTGACGTTATTAAGAGCGGCGACCGTACAACTCGCGATCTTGGTGGTAGCCACGGCACTACCGATTTTACACAGGCGGTAATTGAGCGCCTTTAATTCTTAACGCTTGATTTAATCTGTGGGTGGTGCGTTAGCACCACCTTCTTCTTAATCCCACTAGAATCCCACCAATTAACGCAAACCACCCGATACTACCTCCAGACGATCCGCTATCACCAGAATCCGTCGGCGTTGTTGTTGGGGCCGTTACTGTGATCTCGACAGTGCCTTTAGTGCTTTGATCTGCGCCATCCGACAGCGTTAACACGACATTGTATGTGCCCGCTTGAGCGTAACTATGCATTGTAGTTAAACCAGAACCTTGCGTGCCATCACCGAAATCCCAATTAGCTTGATAGTTACCATCACCACCAGCAGCAGTTACGACAAAGCTTGCCTGTAAGTTAGATGTGGTCGCTGCGGCTTCTATGCTAAGTGGCACTACCACTGTCACCGAGGTTGATTTAGCTACCGCCTCACCTTCGGCATCTTTCACATTAAGCGTTACCGTGTACGTGCCGCTTAGCTCATAGATATGTTCGACTGAGTTTGATGTCGCGGTTGCCCCGTCACCAAAGTTCCACTCAAGCTCATAAGGCGCTTTGCCACCAATGATTTCGGCATTGAAGACAAAACTTTGCCCTACTGCGGTCGCTTTGATATCACCGACAGCAAGTGGGATTGGCTCTACATTACCAACGCTGACATTTGAGCTCAACGCTGAGCTGCTCCCATCTGCTTTGGTGCGTGTGAACATTACCGTATAGTTGCCAATATCTTGATAGTTATGAACAGGTGAAAGCGCTTTACTTGTTTGACCATCACCAAAGTTCCACAAAAAGCTATCTGATTCGTTTAAAGCTAAGCCTTTGACATTGAACTTAACGGTGTTTTGCGATTGTACTTGAATGATTTGAGGATCGCTGAGGTAAATTACACCAACTTGTGCACTGCTTGCATCTTCTTCTATGGTATTCAATCTAAGTTGAACACCAAAACCTGGCAAATTAACACCTGATTCCTTTTGGATTGAGAAGGTGTAATCCTGAGTATCATCAAACGTACTGATTGGCGTTAGATGTTGATCGCCAAGACCCGCTTTTTGAGTATCTAAACGCAGAGTTGCATCTTTGACCTGAATAATACTCGTTGCGGGTGTAGTGCCGTCGGCTTTGAAAATAGGGTTTTGGTCTTGATCAATCACCAACATATCACCAGAACCGGGGTGTAACGAAGTAGAGTTATTGCTTTGCCCATCGTTGCTGTACCACATCAACACTCCTGAATTATAACCCGATAAAGACAAACCAGCATCTAACCCTCTAAATGAGCGCAAATGCGCATAGTATGCGTTACTAGGCTTAGCTCTGTAGCCTGAGATTTTACGAAAACCGTTGTAGATTAGGTCATTTGTTGGCTCCGCAGTATTGGTATAAATTTGCGTACCATCCGCTGTCACTTCGATATTATCTAGTAATACTCCTTTGAGCGTTTCAAAATCGTCGGTTTGATAAACGAATGTCACGGTGATAGTTTGTCCTCGGTACGCTGAGATATCAAAATCTAGCGTAATTGGATTAGCGCCAAAAGCAGACGACTCGCCATCCATGTAGTGAGTGATATTGGAGTAATTTGGATGGTTTGATTTTGTTGTATTTCCCGCTATTGGCTGTCCATTTACCGCCACTTGGAAAATATCGTAGTTGAGCTCGATACTATAATTTGCAAGCATGGATAATGAAATTTGACTTGCGTTGGGTAAGCTTAAGGTAAAACTTGCTTGATTATTGAGTTTGTCGTCTTCTCCGGAGTAATAGTGATAATTCCCATCAAGTGGCGTTATGAACTCTTCTAGTTGCGCAGGCAGATTTATTTTTATTTGATTAGTAGTACCATTGTTCACTCCAATATCCGTGAGTGTTACTGTTTGTTCTGTACTCAAGTCGTCTAATGTGTACTCGGTTTGGTTTAACCAATTTCCTGCATAATTTTGTTGTAAAAACTCAAGGCTTTTAGGGGAAAACTGGGTCGGTTGCGAGCCACTTAATTGACCTAAGTAACTGCCTGAAGACATGACCGACCATAGTGCAACGGGTTCACCTATGTCATTGGAATTTAAATCGTATTCGTCCGGTAATCCGAGGTCATGACCAAACTCATGGACAACCACCCCAATTGCAGCATCGATAGGATTAATGGTGTAGTTATAAACTTTGTAGTTGGTATCTGGAATTGCTTTTGGTTGGTTGTTTTCATCAAATACGAAGAAGCGATGTGACCAAATTGCGTCAGTATCTAATACGCCGCCACCTGCTTCTTGACCAATACTTGAATGAAATAACATGACATGGTCAATAATGCCATCAGGTTCAAGGCGGTTGCCATCACCATCTATATCGTTCAAATCTGTTTTATCGTACTCAGATAAGTCGATATTAAATTGAGTCACGGCCTTACTAACAGCTTCGAATACTAACTCTTCCGGCCTTAAGTCGCGGGTATCGTCTTCTTGCTTGCCGTAGTAGGCTGCGTTTTGAGAGGCTCTTACCCAACCAAATGCATTGCCAGATACTTTAAAGCTACCGCCTGAGGCCGCTTGATAAAACTGGGTAGCTGATTGTAACGTTTCATTGTTCGGTCCGTTATAGCCGCTATCTGAATATAATAATGATTGGTAGTGAGACGCGGGATAGCTCGAGTAGTACATGTCTGTATCACTCGGATTTAGTCGGTTTTGGTCGTTAGGTAAATCCGGGAAATCGACCAGAATAGCAAGAATTTTGGCTTCATTAAGTGTTTGTGCCGTACCCACTGCAAATTGTTTGGCTAACTTAGTATTGCCAAGGTGCACATTTTTAATTGCATAAGGTGTTTTTATTTGATTTGCAATAGGCTTTGTCTTGGTGAATTGCTCAAGCGCTATTTTCCGCTCGTATTCACTCAGTGTGCGGCCGAGCTTTTTCTCCTGCCAATAGATAACCTGATCTTTATAGATTACCTGAGCTTGCGCCGTACTTGATAGCAGTGTGGCCGATGCCAATATGCTTAGTTTAAAAATGTTCATCTAAGAGACCCCAGTACAAT
>NZ_JAKEVK010000293.1:0-4223 GCF_022398435.1 Pseudoalteromonas sp. Isolate6
TATAATTAGAGTATTTGTACTGAGATCCTAATAGACACAATGGAATAAAAATATGGCTTCGACTTACTCACTATTTGACTTTAAAGTGAGCAAACAACCCCAGTAGAACTGCGTACTTTCTGCCAGCAGACAGTGCAAAGTTTGTCAGCGCCACCAACTAGTGGCGCTGGCTAAAATAGCTAGCTCTGCTGTTTTTAAGTGACACAGTTTACTTAATTTGTATGAACACGGTACTTGTTTCAGTTGCCCTTAATGAAGTGTATTTACGTGGCGGTTGTTTGTTATTAAATGAATTGAGACAGAATTTGTTGTTTGAGTGCTTTTAAGCTCGTTGGTGGAGTCGGTTGAAATAAAAGGTTTATAAGCTCAACGATTTCTGAATGGCAAATGAAGTTATAAAAACGATTCATCCCATCAAAAGAATTAGCTACCAGCCCAATTTCAATCGCTCGATCACATAGTTTTTTATACAAACCAAGCGTTGGCTGTTGGGGCAAACAGTTGCCAGATATTAGCCTCATAGGGAGGCTAAAGTCCGTGTAGCCGTTATTTTTATTAGGTATTAAAATGCGATAGCGCATCACAGGCATGCGCGAGTACAGCGGACTAAATACCTCATTCACATACACATAGAAATCATCAGTAATCGATGAAAATGGGGTGACGATAGCCATTTTTAATAAATGCTGAATGGCACATAATTGGTTGATATCAATTTGATTATAGCCTACCGTCTTTTTCTCTAGGCAAAAGGCTAGCCAGCATGTTAACGCATGAATATCATGACTATGAGTTAACTTTTGCTTTGCTTTTTGAGTCAGTTTTGTTTTTTTAATGAGCTGGCCGTGACTATTTTCTTTGATCAAAAGACAGGCGTAATTGTAGGGTAACTGCGATAAAACTTGATTTATAAACGTGTCTGTTGGTTGCTTGTTATCTAAAAGCTGCCAAAGCGGATGGCAGAGTATCGCGAAAGAGCAGAAATCACCATTTATGCCTTTATCAATTTGATTAATGACGTCATATCGGATCACAGGCTCACCCGCTTCTTTTTTATTAAAAAACCGAGATGACTTATTTAACCAGTCATTATCTTTATTTCCCCATTCCTTCTCATTGAGTAACTTTCTTTTCATCTCATAAGCACTTTTTGCGTTGAGGTGTGCTTTTAAACAGGCACACCAATATCGCGTTGCAAACGATTTTGTTCGTCTCGATAGCGTTAAATAATGCTCAAAGGTGTACATCTAAAAATTTGGCAATTTGAATGCCAAACTCCAACCAAAAACACTAACGTATTGAAAATATGCATGTTAACTGTGTATAGCATCGCTTTACTCGTGCCTTTAATTAAAAAAGAAAGCCTTATGTAAGTTTAGCAAAACTGCATATTCTTAATAAATCATATTAAGTCTTAATAGGTGACTACCATGCTGCCAATGAACAGCAAGGTGTTGTGGTTCAATAAACCCGGACACTATTTTAGGTGGTATCATTACCACTCAACTAGAGATGTCCAATGGCAAGAAAACGTCGAACATTTAGTAAAGAATTCAAACTTGAAGCAGCTTGTTTAGTTTTAGATAAAGGCTACTCCCACCAAGATGCATGCCACTCTTTGGATATTGGTGAAACCGCCTTAAGGCGCTGGGTACAACAGCTTGAGCGTGAACGAAACGGTGAAACGCCTACGTCTAAAGCGTTGACCCCTGAACAGCAAAAGATTCAAGAGCTTGAAGCCAGGATCAATCGCTTAGAGCGAGAAAAATCGATACTAAAAAAGGCTACAGCTCTCTTAATGTCAGAAGAAATGAACAATATTCGTTAATAGACCAATTAAGTGAGCACGAACCGGTAGAAATGGTCTGTAACGTCTTTGATATTGCTCGTTCAAGTTTTTATGACTATAAAAGACGTCGCAACCTCATTGACGTCAATGAGGTTAAGCTGAGAGCTCAACTAAACGCTTGCTTTAATCTCAGTCGAGGCGCTGCGGGTAGTCGTACACTCTTAGCAATGCTGGCAGATTTAGAAATTGAGGCTGGTTTATTCAAGGTCAGGCGGATAATGCGTGATATGCACCTTGTGTCGAAACAACCAGGACCACACGTTTATAAAGTAGCGGTGAACGAACGCCCTGATATACCAAACTTGTTAAATCGAGAGTTCGATGTGCAAAATCCAAATCAAGTGTGGTGTGGAGATATTACGTATATTTGGACTGGTCAGAAGTGGTCATACTTAGCAGTAGTTATTGATTTATACGCGCGGCGAGTTGTCGGTTGGGCGATGTCAGAAAAGCCAAATACTGCATTAACTACCAAAGCATTAGATAGAGCATATGAACAAAGAGGCAAGCCTAGGGGAGTTATGTTCCATTCAGACCAAGGCAGTCAGTACAGCTCAATCAAATTTAGACAAAGACTATGGCGATATCAAATAACACAAAGTATGAGCCGCAGAGGAAATTGTTGGGACAATGCCCCGATGGAGCGTTTATTTAGAAGTCTCAAAACGGAATGGCTTCCAAGTACAGGCTACAGTTCATTTAAAGAAGCTGAACAAGACGTTAGCTTTTACTTGATGAACTATTACAACTGGAGAAGGCCTCATAGTCATAACGATATGCAAGCTCCAGCAGTAGCAGAAGAAAAACTTAATTCACTGTCCGGAATTAGTTGACCACTACAAACAGACCCGTGTAATTCCATATAGAGATTCTGTCGGAGGTATTTCCTTTAGTACCCCTTAAAGGTGCATTTATGAGTCAAACTATATGAGTCAATTTCCTAGTGATGTGCAAGAACAGCTATCGGTCGCGTTTAACAGAGGGTGGATTCAAGGTGTTATGAATTCGGGGTATCAAATTCACGATATTGGAATGGCGAAAGGACGTGAATCGCCGGGCCCTTGGTATGGCGCTGAATTACAGGAGGTAGCTATGAGAAGGTACCCCACGATTAAGGTGAAATTTAAATGACTAATCTAATAGAACAATGTCAAAAAATTGATGCAGTTAGAAAAGAACTGATCCGTACTTTTAGTTTTTTTATTGAAGATGGGTTGTTTGAGCAATTCACTATCTCTGAAGATCTAAGGAACTTGGGGATGGGTTTCAAAGTTCTATTGATCACAGAAGAGTTGGTTATTGGTATTTATGTATCCAACTTAGAGAAAAGTATTGATTGCAAAATGTGCTTACGGCAGCAAAATGTTAGTATCGACTGGTCCTTATTAAAAAGTGAATTTGATGTATTTCGTTATTTAGGGTTGGTTGATTCTTCATTCTTAAATGATGTTGAAAACACTAATGAGTTGATTCGTAAAATTGGACTTAAAATCAAAGAGGAAGTCCAAAGTATAGGAATCGTCGGCTTTCTCAGTGAACTGGAGCAGCTTTAATGACAAGCCCGCACTGCGGGCTTTCTTATTTCTGGGTTAGGTAGTTATATTTTTGCCATCAAATTATTTCTCGGCTTAAAAAAGCAGAATTAATATTTTTAACTTTGTGGGGTTTAACTTTTGTACAAACGCCCCAATTACCAAGGAAATATAATAATAAAAGGAGCAAAGGATGCTTTGGCCTGATAATGAATCAAAGGTTGATTTACTCAATTACTAGGCGATTAGTTCTGCGATCATTAAGTTATTGTCAGACACTAGCCGCTTGCCTGTTTCTGTAGGTGTTCATGGGGATTGGGGAGCTGGAAAATCTAGCATATTAGCCATGCTTGAGAATTCCTACCAAGATGATGAAACTACAGTATGTATACGGTTTAACAGTTGGTTATTTCAAAGGCTTGAAGACGCTCAAACCGCCTTAATGCAACAGATCACCTCTGATTTAATAAAAAAACGAGAAAAGATTGAGGGCTTTAAACAGCAAGCAAATGACTTTCTCGACCGAATTGACTGGTTTAAGTCATTTAAAACTGTTGCCAACTGGGGGGCTACTGCTTTCAGCGGTATTCCAACACTTAGGTGAGACTAAAAGCGATAGTGAAGACCAATATCGGCTTTGCGCTCTGCCCCCATCCAGCAGTTACTTTCGTCATAGCATGCACCAACGTATCGCTTGTCACTGAGATTACTAATGCTAAAGGTGATCCTGGCTTGCTCGTTGAGTTCATAATCAAAGGCGATGTCGAATAAGGTATAGGATGGCACGGTATCCGAGTTGTATTTACCAACATAAAAACTTTGAAAGACACCCACTGCTGTCC
>NZ_JAKEVK010000294.1:0-4208 GCF_022398435.1 Pseudoalteromonas sp. Isolate6
AATCGGTTCACCTTGCGCAAATGGAATGCTCGTGCGAGGCACGATGTCATTAGACATTTGCACCCAGATTTCCTGATGACCATAGCGTTTTGGAACCACCTGACCCCATGCCGAACTCAGAAGTGAAACAAAACAGCGTCGATGATAGTGTGGGCTTCCCATGTGAAAGTAGAACATCGTCAGGGCCTTATTAAAGAAACCCGTTGCAGAGATGCAACGGGTTTTTTGCTATGTGGGGCATAGAGATTTGAGATATAAAATCTCGCGAGGTAAACTCGCTCCTACCACAGCATCAGCACTGACCAGTGTGGTCGGAGGTGGTTTACCCACCGAGCTGTTGGGCTTCCCAAACAAAAAGAATAAAACATCCTACTTCGTAGCGAGTCAGGGCCTTATTAAAGATCGCGAGGTAAACTCACTCCTACCACAGCATCAGCACTGAGCTGCGTGGTCGGAGGTGGTTTACCCGCCGAGCTGTTGGGCTCCCCAAACAAAAAGAATAAAACATCCTACTTCGTAGCGAGCTAGGACCTCATTGAAGGTCGATTAACAGTATTCATCCATGGCTCTAATCGACATTAGTACCTCCATGTACGTCAAACCCGTTGCAGCAATGCAGCGGTTTTTTTGCTATGTGGGATTTGAAAAGAACATATCACAAGCAATCAACACATCGCGAGGTGAACTCGCTCCTACCACCACATCAGCACAGAGCAGTATGGTCGGAGGTGGTTTACCCACCGAGCTGTTGGGCTTCCCAAACAAAAAGAATAAAACATCCTACTTCGTAGCGAGCCAGGGCCTTATTAAAGGTTGATTAACAGCATTCATCCTAAATACTTTATAAAGACACTTTACTTAGGACATTGAAAACTGTAAATGTTGGCGATCCCACTACCTTTTGTGTGAGATCTTCGTTATGATTTTGCTTTTGTTTCACAACTAATTACGAAATGTCGGAACTCTATCATTGGTTTGATCTCTTGGGGGTTATGGTTTTTGCGATCTCTGGAACCTTAATCGCGCATAGTAAACATATGGATGGCTTTGGTGTGATTGTCCTTGCGACTGTAACTGGTATCGGGGGGGGAACATTACGAGACTTGATTTTGGATCAACCTGTTTTTTGGCTTCATGATACTAGCTATATTTACGCTATTTTATTTGCTGTCGCTGTGAGTATATGGTGGTTAAATCGGCATCAAAATATTCCAAGAACTGTACTGCAGGTTGCTGATGCCATTGGACTTGCTTTTTTCGCCGTAATGGGTGTACAAAAGGCTTTAAGTATTGGAATGCC
This sequence comes from Pseudoalteromonas sp. Isolate6, assembly GCF_022398435.1. NCBI lineage: Bacteria > Pseudomonadati > Pseudomonadota > Gammaproteobacteria > Alteromonadales > Pseudoalteromonadaceae > Pseudoalteromonas > Pseudoalteromonas sp. Isolate6. Next base: position 1,301 of record NZ_JAKEVK010000294.1, read on the forward strand.
TGATACTACAGCTGTGATCATGGGTGTATTGACTGGGTGTTTTGGTGGGGTCATTAGAGACGTATTAGCCCGAGAGATCCCTCTTCTTCTAAAAGGAGAGTTATACGCGATCACCTGTATTTTTGGTGGGGTAGTCTATACTCAAGCAATTAAATTGGGCATGGCAACGGAATATGTAATGGTATTGTCTATGGCTGCAACCTTGTTATTGAGATTAGCGGCTATGCGATACCACTTGGTGTTACACGTATTTAAATATAAATATTAAGTAATTAGGAGACATGGATGTCTTTAGCAAGAGTTTTCACTCGGGCACAAGTTGGTATTACCGCACCTGAGGTAATTGTTGAGGTACACCTTAGCAACGGTTTACCTGCCTTTAGTATTGTTGGATTACCCGAAACCTCAGTTAAAGAAGCCAAAGAACGCGTCCGTAGTGCGCTTGTTAATGCTGGCTTTTTATTTCCAGAACAGCGTATCACAGTAAACTTAGCACCAGCAGATCTACCCAAAGAAGGGGGGCGCTTTGACTTTGCAATCGCACTAGGTGTTCTCGTTGCATCAGGACAGTTAGATAGCCATGCTATTGCTGATAAAGAATTTTATGGTGAGCTTGCGTTAAATGGTGAACTGAGGACGGTCACTGCCATTTTGCCATCTGTTATTGCAGCAGCGAAGATGGGGCGAACTGCTTACCTACCAATTAGTAACGATGCAGTTGCGAGCCTTGCCGCTGATGCCAATCGTGTTGCTATAAGCTGCTTACGTACAGCATGGTTAGGTTTAAGCGGCCAGCAATCACTTATGTTTAATCAACTCTACCCAGACGATTTAAATATACAAGCTTCAGGTGGGAGCTTGCTGGATATGGCTGAGGTGAAGGGACAAGAGGGGGCGAAGCGAGTACTAGAAATAGCTGCGGCAGGTGGACATAACGTTTTATTTCTGGGTCCTCCTGGCACTGGAAAATCGATGCTTGCTCAGCGCCTACCCACGATAATGCCATTAATGACGGATAATCAGGCGCTAGAAACAGCTTCTATCTATTCCATACTCGGAAAAACAATCAGTCAGTCGAACTGGAAAACAAGGCCTTTTAGAGCTCCACATCATACTTGCTCTGCGGTAGCCTTGGTTGGAGGCTCGTCGAACCCTAAGCCAGGTGAGATATCACTGTCAAATAATGGTGTTCTATTTTTGGACGAATTACCAGAATTTGTAAGAAATCACGCTGCATGATAATGAGTCACTTAATTTGATAATCTGTTTAACTTGGATACTTTCTACGTTTCTTTGACAGTAACTAGTCATAATGTATATGGAATTCCCAAACTTGGTAGTTCTTATTAAAAAGGTTGACAATTAGATCGCTAATTCAAGATACACATCGTTATAACATAATTACATTGATAAAGAGTTTTACTGTAGGCAAGTGACACGCCTAGACTTGTGTTTAGTTGAAAGCCGTTATTTTGTATTAGACTCACTCTATAGTTCACTTAAAAAGTTGATAATGAATTTAGCCACATGGCCTTCTCTTGACTAATATTTGTAGTGACCGAAGAACACAAAGCTAGAAACAATGAATCGATTGGAAAACGAGCTTTATCATAAAGTAATGACAAACAGGCATATTTTTAATTTCATTCAAGAGTCGTCTCTTGATGGTCTCTGGTACTGGAATTTAGAGCAGCCCGAAGAGGAGTGGATGAGTCCGAAGTTCTGGACTACACTCGGCTACGATCCATCAACTAAACAGCATTATTCTTCAGAATGGCAAGATATCATTAACCAAGATGATCTTAAATCAGCTCTTGAAAATTTTGATAAGCACCTAGAAGACCAAAGTTACCCTTATGACCAAATCGTTAGATATCGCCACGCGTTAGGTCATACTGTTTGGATCCGCTGCCGTGGACTTATTATTCGTGATGATAATGATAAACCGATAAGAATGATTGGTGCTCATACTGATGTGACAGAGTTAAAGTTAAACGAGCAAAAGGCTATTGATGCGCTATCAGCTAGGGATAATTTTTTCGCCCGAATGTCTCATGAGATTCGAACTCCTCTATTCGGTATTTTAGGTGTTGCTGAATCTCTTTTGGCTGATACGGCTAATGAGAGTATAAAAGAGGACTTAAGTACAATTTTGAATTGTGGGGATCAGCTTCAGCGTATTCTCAATGACATATTAACTTTAGCTAAAATAGATGCAGGTAAATTAGCGATAAGTATCGAGGTTGTATCGCTTTCAAGTTTACTAAGCCATCTTCACTTTTTGTTCGCCAAAACAGCGAAAGCTAAAAACCTGACGTTATCTGTGAACACTAAAGATTGTCTAAATGTAGTTGTTGACACAGATAGAGTAAGACTACTTCAAATACTAAGTAATATTGTAAGCAATGCTATCAAGTATACAGATGAAGGTTCTGTGACGATATTGACATCTAAATCAGGCCCTTTTTGCTCGATTTTAATTAAAGACACTGGTGTAGGGATTGAAGATGTAAGTAAGGCTTTGCAGCCTTTTGAGCAAGGAGAAAAAAGACGCTCTCATGATGTAAACAGCACGGGGTTAGGGTTAGATGTTGTTTCACATTTATGTGAACTCCTTGATTTAGAGTTTTCTATTAAGTCCACTGTCGGTAACGGAACTGAGGTGTCCGTGATAATACCCGCTCGGGTTGCGACGCCCATAGAGGAGATAAACTCAAAGGAGTGTACAAGCACTTCAAATGTTGAGCTTGGTCGAGTTTTGCTGGTCGATGACAATGCCATCAACTTGCTTGTTGGTGAAAAGATGCTGGACTCTTCTTGCAGTAGTTTGCACAAAGCCAAAGATGGATTAGAGGCACTAAAGCTTATTCAGCAAAATTCCTATGATATTATTTTATTAGATATCAAT
>NZ_JAKEVK010000295.1:0-4110 GCF_022398435.1 Pseudoalteromonas sp. Isolate6
ATTTTAGATATATCACCAATCTGCAAGTCAGACTGCACTGCAAAATGCGAAAAACATGAACACCCTTCCCAAAATAAATCATAACTCAATGATAAATAATGATTTATAAAATTGGCACGGAAACTGACTAAAGTACTCCAAGCGAACTTCAGCCCTTGGAGGCAATCATGAAAAACATTTCAAAGTTAACATGTTCAATTTTTGCGTTAAGCGCCATAGTCTCTAACGCACTGGCAGTCGAAAAGCAGGGTTCAAACTATGTTTGGCAATTCAATTCTGGCCAGCCCTGGCCTCTGGGTTACAATCAAGCGACAGGAAAACCCGACCAACTAACATACGCCAGAGGGGAATATACGCCTGAATTTTTTAAACGGATTGCAAACGCTTTACCAGAAAGTCGAGTAAATGAAGCGTTTATAACTGGAGATCAAGGCTCAACAATACATTTGACTGAGGATGCAGAGGTCTTCATCACATTTATCCATGAGGGTGCGGGTTATAAAAACTCTTTCGGTTACTTTACGTTCGATCCCGAAAACCCTCCTCAAACACCAGAAGAAGTCCAAGAGAAAATTGTTTTTCCAAATTTGAGCTACCCCCACTTAACTAATGGTCACCGTGTGAGCATTGGAGAGTTCCCAGCTGGAACTAGTATCGGCTTTTTTATTGCAGCTAATGGATTTTGGTACTACACAGGGGTTAAGCCCTTCAAAGTTCCCTATTACTACTCGCTGTCTCATCTCAATCCAGAATCTGATGAGTCGCTCAAACAGCACTGTGTATTACTTCACGACGAAGAGCAAAATGAAGTGGTGATCGGATTTGAGGACTTACCACGAACTTGGGGAGATAATGATTTCAACGATGCCCTGTTCAGCGTTAAAAGTTCACCAGAAACCGCCATTTCAGCCTCAAATTTAAGCACAATGCCTGAATCAGATGATAGTGATGCTGATGGCGTACCCGACGACCAGGACGAGTTTCCAAATGATCATACCCGGGTGAGCAGTCAATACTTCCCTTCACAAGATGGGGTAGCAACCTTTGCTTTTGAAGACAACTGGCCTTATCGCGGTGACCATGATCTCAACGATTTAGTAGTAAAGCAGCGGATCAGAATCACGTTCGACAACAATAACCAAGTCAGCGGTTTTGTTTTAAATGGTTTTATCACGGCACGAGGTGCGGCAAATAATAACGGCTTTGGCCTCAGAATTATGGATAGCGAACCTGGCTTGATTGGTGATGCGAGTATCACAATTAACGACAAAAATTATAAAAAGCAGGCTGAAGAATATCAAACCAATGCCGTAATCACGCTATGGCGTAACACCCAAGCGTTTACCACGACAGGCCAAGCAGGTAGCTGTTCACATTTCAACACAGTGATGAACTGCGACTATTTCGCCCCAGTGCCTTTTACTCTTGATGTCAAGTTCGAGTACAGCATTCCAACTTTGACAGTGGCGGACTTTGACTTTTTCCTTTTCCGCACATGGGACCGCTCACTTGAGGTGCATATGGCGGATTATCCACCAACGGATCTATTCGATGACAGTCGACTTGGCAGAAAAGATGATACATCGGATGCACAGAATGGTCGCTACTTTAGGACTGCAGATAACCTATCTTGGGCACTAATGATAAGTGAAGACTGGAATTATCCAAGAGAGTATATCGACGTCGTATGGGCTTATCCTGATTATGAAAAGTGGGTAGAAAGTAACGGTGAAGAAGCACAAGACTGGTATCTCACCAATGAAAGAACAACGCACACATACAGCAAAAAATAACCGGAGGCAATTATGAATACATATAATCAATATTCAATATTAGTTACATTACTGAGCGTAGCCTTGTTAGGGTGTGGTCAAAGTGAGCGCGAAGCCGACACAAACGAAATAGCCAAACATACCTCGCAGGTGGTAACTAACAGCTTTGAACCTGATCCAGTACTACTTAGTTCAACGGCCGCGACATCTAAGCAGTTACATGTCAAACCTGAGTTTACCTTTAAGACGAGTAGTATTGTTAAGCTTGACCTAAGCGGAAATGATGTGTTTGGAGCTTCGTTAGCATCGAAAGCCGTGAAGGTCTATGCGCTAAAAGACCAAATAAGCCAGTACAACGAACAAGCCAACACGCAAAAGTCACTACTCGCGTCGACTCGGTTCGATACTTCAGGGCAATTAGGGCTAGACTTAGATATCCCATCACACTTTAAAACCCTACTGATCAGTGTTGACGGGATGTTAGAAGAAAACCATTTAATAGTGCCGATTGAAACCGGGGTCAATGTAACCCATCAGTTTAACTAACCTGAGGTTTGGATAAGGAATTAATTATTGGAAGCTCAGGTCCAATAGCACTTTGCAACTCTACTCTTATTGGTTTCCCCCACAGCTATCTATAATCCTATAGGTAGCTTTTTTCAATTTCAGCTTAGCAAATCAAAATAAAGTACAAATAAACAGCACTTACTTTTGATTTGCTGGGCTTAGAGCTGCTATATATAAGTTATGGGAAATTTAAGGTCGTAAAGGAAAAATGGAATCAATGCATAATGTGACTCTGCTATTTGTCGATGATGAACCTCTCATTCTCCGCTCTTTAGTTCGAGCACTGAAAAATGAACCCTATCACGTTCTCACTGCGAATAGCGGTGAGGAGGGTCTTGAGCTGCTAAAAGAGCATCCTATAGATGTGGTTATCTCAGATAAAATGATGCCCAATATGTCAGGGATCGAGTTTCTCGGAGAAGTCGCCGAGCAGTATCCCGATACACTGCGGATCATGCTTACTGCCTTCACGGACTTAGAGGGCTTAATTCATGCAATTAATCAGGGAAAAGTTTGGGGTTATTTGCAAAAGCCATTTGAAATAGACAGCATCAAATTAACCATAGAACAGGCGCTGCAAACTAAGATGCTAATCGCCGAGAGGAATATGTTGCGCTCAAGTTTAGCGCGCTATAAAAATGAGTACCGAGCTAAGTTTTATCGCTTTGTCGGGGATTCAGTCGCAATGCAAACTGTCTATAGAGCGATAGAAAAAGCTGGCCCTAGCAGAGCAAATGTATTTATCACAGGCTCAAGTGGTACTGGCAAAGAGTTGGCAGCAGAGGCAATCCATAATTCCAGCGAGCGGAGCAGTAAACCTTTTATTTGTTTGAATTGTGCCGCTATACCAAAAGATCTGATGGAGTCAGAAATCTTTGGCCATATCAAGGGAGCTTTTTCAGGGGCGATAGCAAATCGAGAAGGCGCAGCGTCTGAAGCCGATGGTGGCACTTTATTTCTAGACGAGCTAGGCGAGATGGATATCGCCCTACAAGCCAAGATTTTAAGATTTGTTCAAACTGGTACTTTTCAAAAAGTCGGAAGTGCAAAAACGGAAAAAGTGGACGTTAGGTTTGTGTGCGCGACCAACCGAGATCCGCATCAAGCGATTGCTGATAATTACCTGCGTGAGGATTTATTCTATCGGTTAAATGTTATCTCTATTGATATGCCCCCCTTACATGATAGAGGTAGAGATGTACTGTTGTTGGCTAAGCATTTTTTACAACAGTTTAGTGAGCTAGAAAATAAAATTTTTGTCGGATTTTCCGATAGCGCAGAACAGCTTATTCTACAATTTGATTGGCCAGGCAATGTGCGCCAACTCGAAAACTTTATACATAGTATTGTCGTGATGTCTGACGGTCCATTGATTGATTATGATGTTATTCAGGCCCACCTACCCTCTGATTTATCAATCCCAGTAAAACCTAAAGGTGAAGAGCAGCCTAAACAGGCCACAAAAGCTCCTCAAGACCAACTGACTCACATAAAGCAACGAGATGATAAAAAAGTTGCACCACTGGCTGAAGTAGAGCGTGTTGCCATAGAACAGGCATTGCTCGTATGTGATGACAATGTAGTAAAAGCAGCGAGTCTACTGGAAGTCAGCCCGTCCACCTTATATAGAAAGATCCAACAATGGTCAGAAGCGACTTCATAGCGCTAATTCAGTATATGTAAAATGAATTGCACTTTGCAAAATATCGAATTTGCAAAGTGCAATTTGCTCTCTAGCAGGCTTTATCACGCTTAGGAAAAAATAAAAAGC
>NZ_JAKEVK010000296.1:0-4011 GCF_022398435.1 Pseudoalteromonas sp. Isolate6
GGCAATAACTTTATCTGGATGTTCAAACACATCAAATATAAGAAGTAATGAATTAAATAAATACAAACCTGAATTTATTAAAAAAGAGTTAAGTAACGGGTTAACGGTAATAGCGCACCAAGATAGCCGAGCGCCATTGGTAACCGTAAATCTTTGGTACAAGGTGGGTGCAAAAGATGAGCAAGCAAAACAGAGTGGTTTTGCCCACTTGTTTGAACATTTAATGTTTACGGGATCTAAGCATGCTCCAGATAATCACTTCACCGCTATGCAAAGTTTAGGAGCGCAAGAAGTGAATGGCACAACCAATCACGATCGCACTCGTTATTTTCAGACTATCCCAAAAGGTGCTTTAGATTACACGTTATGGCTAGAAGCCCATAGGATGCAGCACTTAACTCAAGCACTCGACAACACAAAGCTCGAGGCTGAAAAGCAAGTCGTGCAAAAAGAGTATCAGCAACGATATAGCAATCCTTTTAATGTCATGATGCAAACAATGGCACAAGCAGCGTACCCAAGTTCACATCCTTATCATTTACCACCCATCGGTAATATCGACGATGTTAAAACCGCTTCGTTGGATACAGTAACTCAATGGTTTAAGCAATATTATAAGCCCAATAACGCAGTGCTTGTGTTGTCCGGAGATCTCGATCCTATCCATGCCATCGAAAAGGTTGAGGCACATTTTAGCGCCATCTCAGCTGGACCTATCCCTATTAGCTACCAGCAATTGGCCGTTCCAAGTGTTGCTAAAAAACACCTTGTAACCACACATACACTGGATACACGCCAGCTACTTTTTTCTTGGCATGTGCCAGGCCGGAATACGCGTTATAACGAAACGTTTAACTTACTGGCAAAAGTGTTAAATAATCCAGATAGTAGCTACCTTCACCAAAAGCTTGTAGAAGAGCTTAAGCTTGCTCATTCTATTTCGTTTATGCACACCGAGCGCCAACTCTCAAGCCAGTTTGTCATAGCTGCAGAGTTGGCACCAAATATCACGACACAGCAATTAGAAAAAGCGCTGTTTGAAGCGCTCACAGCGTTGCAAAGTGAGCAAGATATGGCTGACGCATTAGCGAGAGCGGCTGAAGAATATGCCATTGAAGTTGCCAAACAGAGCGATATGATAAGCGGACAGTCTGGCAGAGCACACTTACTTGCTGCGGGTGAAGTTTACTATAACGATCCGCATTACTATTTTACTCGACAGCAAAAGCATCAAAATCTGACATGGCATGATCTCGTTGACGCAACACAAACTTGGTTGCAGCCGTCAAAAGCACTCACGATTTCTTACCTACCTGAACAATTAACGATACCAACCACCGAGTTGATAACAACTCCACCAGCAATTATCGAAACACCAGCACCAGCGCTACAATCGTTACACTCAAAAAATATTGGTGACAAGCAACTTGTGCACCTTGAACAGCCAAGCGATACAGAGTTTGCTCTAACTCTATCATCGAATATTGGATTTCTAAACGAGCCAACTCAGTTGCAGGGTATAACCGCGATATTAGCCAAAGCACTAAAAGCAAATGCGCTAACACAAGGCATAAACTTGAATACAAATCGCCATGCCCACACTACACATTTCAGTGTTGTTGCTCCCAATCAGCATAAAAATAAAGTGATGCAGTACCTTTTAAATCTCAAAAGTGGCAAGGTCCAGCTCTCCAACTCTCAATTTAATGAAGCCAAACAACACGTGCTAAATTATCTCGCACGTCTACAAGGAGATATGGAGAGCACGGCACTCAATGAAATATCGAACGTATTGCTTTTTGATGCTACCTTAGCACCGCTATCCGGCTTCGGACGCGTAGAGGCGGTCAAAGAACTACAACTGAGCGATGCCAATAACTACCTTCGCTTACTTTTCAATGAGAGCTTATCCACGTATACCTCTGTGGGTAATGAGAACATCGATCAACAATTAGATTATATTGCACCACTTCATCAGCATAGAGCTGACACCAAGCAGTCTTTCATTACGCGTTTACTGACGGATCATCAGCACCCACACCCTGATATACATATCATCGATAGACCAGAGATGAAACAAACCCTTATTGTCGCGGCACATGTGTTAAGTAATGGCGTCAATCAAAAAGCGAGAACGGCAAACGCACTGCTTGGCAGTGGTCCAACATCACGATTAAACCAGCTGATTAGGAGCGAAAAGCAATGGTCTTATGGAGGAGTAACCAAGCTTACACCTCTCACAACCCAACACACCCTATTTACCTTGATGGCACCCGTTACACCTAATGCTATGGGCGCAGCGTTGACTGAACTAAAAGCGCTTCTACAATCCCCCCTCAGTAGCGAACTTACTCCAAACGAATTGGCTCAAAGCAAACGCCAGAGTAAGGTTAGATTCACTAACTTACTGAGCAATAAAGCTAATTTAAGTTCATTTTTAGCCCTATCTGCTGAGCTTAATACTTTAAATGAGTTGGTTGATTTTGATTCTACACTACGGGCTATCTCATTGCAGAGCACCTCTGAAGCGATGAAAACCTTAACCAATGCCACCAATACACAGTGGATACTGATCGGTGACCGAACCAAAATAGAGACTCAGCTAGCCGCAAACTTTGTAAATTCAAAAATATAATCTTTTGTTTTATAAGGCTCTTTTTAGAGCCTTATAAAATGCTGTCATTTCTACCAGTTATATACCCTAAGCACAAAAAGTAATCTTGTATCTCAGTTCATCATCATATGACATTGAAGGTAAATATGGATACCAAGATCGAAAAACCAAAGTCAAAGAAAAGATTGAAAGTCGCTATGGGCCTGTTCGGGACATCCACCGCGATGATAGCCCTGTACTCTATGCAAGCACTTTCAATCCCAAGTAGCACGCAATCAGTTCCCTTCAACAGTATCTCAATTAGTACCGTGAAACAGGGCTCATTTACCAATAACTTGCCGCTTAGAGGTCAAGTAGAGCCGCGTAAAACAATCTATCTTGATGTTAAATCTGGCGGTGTGATTGAAGAGGTTTTTGTTGAGCCAGGCACATCCGTAGAAGCGGGAACACCTATCGCGAGACTATCCAATACAGATCTACAGCTTCAGGTGATCAGTCGAGAAGCACAAGTTACTGAGCAATTGAATTTTTTGCGTAATACAGAAATGGAGATGGAAACAAGCCGTCTGAACATTAAACGCGACATTATCGAGCTGGAGTTTCAGGTAACGCAGTTGCAACGCAAACTGGCTCATACTGAAAAATTAGCAAAAAAAGGCCTAGTCTCTCGAGAAGAACTTACCGAGCGTCAAGATGAGTTAGTGTATTACAAAAAGCAATTAGCACTGTCTTTGGAGCGCCAAAAAGCTGATGAAAAAATTCGCTCCGTTCAGCGAGAGCAACTAGAGAGCGGCAAACAGATGCTTGAACGCAATTTAGAGTACGCCAGACTAAATTTAGAAAACTTAGTTATCAAATCCCCCACTTCGGGATATCTGAGTCAACTTGATGCCGAGATCGGAGAATCAAAAGTGTCAGGCTCTCGACTTGGGCAAATCGATTTACCCAATGACAATATCCTTTCAGTTCGAGTAGACGAATATTACTTAAACATCATCCAAAAAGGCATGCAAGCTAACATTGATGTGGCAGGTAAAAAGTACACAACACAGGTATCTAAAATAGATAGCCAAGTTGATAACTCCCAATTTTATATTGAAGTAGATATTCCCACTGGCGTTGAGAATATAAAACGAGGACAAACTTTGGACGTTGAGTTAGTGATTGGTGATGAAAATAAAAATGCGATGCTATTAAAAAGAGGCGCGTTTTTTTCTGACACTGGTGGAAATTGGGTTTTTGTTTTAAATGATGACAACACCGCAGAACGAAGAAAAATAAAAATATCAGGGAAAGATAAAAGCAACTTCCAGATTAAAGACGGATTAAGAAATGGTGAAAAAGTCATCACATCGAGTTATGCACATTTCAACAGCGCAGAAAAGTTAATATTAAAA
>NZ_JAKEVK010000297.1:0-3940 GCF_022398435.1 Pseudoalteromonas sp. Isolate6
ACTCAATGGTTTTATTCCACCGAAATAAAAAAGATTGATTAAATTGCTTCTCTATAAACTCAAATTCATGCTGTGAATGAGGAAATTTGTCACATAACATATTTACAGCGGCTTCCACTAAAAAAATAGCTGACGCTTCTAATGGCTCTACAAACGCAGCGGAAAGCCCAATAGCGACACAGTTTTTGTGCCAGAATTTTTCTCGATAACCAACTTGAAATTCTAAATGCTTCGCAGAAATGTCGTCGGTATTAATACCTGCGTACTCTCTAATGCGTTGCTCTGCACAACCCTTACTGATATATTTATCACTATAAACAAACCCGATCCCTCGCCTAGATTGCAATCCTATATCCCAAATCCAACCCTCAGGCTGAGCAGTAGAAATCGTTTCACAAGCAATAGGACTGTTGGGGTTTTCATAAGGAACTTGCAAAGCAACAGCTCTATTTACAAATAAAGTATGCGATAGGTCAACGAACGGTACTTTCATTGCGTCACCAAGCAATAAACATTTAAAGCCTGTACAGTCGATGAATAGGTCGGCGTGTAATTTTTCACCCGTGACCGTTTCTACATATTCAATACTACCATCACTCTGAACGCTAACATGTCCAATATCAGCGATAATGTGTCGGACTTTCATTTTGTTTACAGCTTTATCTTTTAATAGATTGGCAAATTTAGCTGCATCAAGGTGATAGGCATACCCTTGTAGCCCTTCATATTGAGGTGTCGTGATATTTTTAGGTGCTTTACCCTGCTCACAGACATCTCCTTGCATACTGACAGCTTCAGAGTATGGTACTTCTCCAGCAATACCGCTCGACCAAAAGGGTGCAAGGTTAAACTCCCAAGGATCGTAAAGTGATGTAAACAAATGGCGGTAATAAATGTCCTCGTTTTCATCAGCCACTTTTTTCCAATTTACAAACTTAGCGCCCTGCTTGAAGGTTGCATCACAGGTATTTAAAAATTCAGTTTCACAGATATCAAGAGTTTTTAGCGTATCTCTGATCGTTGGCCAAGTCCCCTCACCCACACCAATAGTTGGAATATTGGCTGACTCAACAATACTCACTTCTATGTCACTGCCGCTATCAATAAATTGTTTGGCAAGTCTAGCTGCTGTTAACCAACCGGCGGTACCACCTCCAACAATTAATACTTTTTTTACCATGCCACTACTCACTTATTTACCTAATCTACTTTAGCACTATCTATAAAAAAGGAAGGCCTAAGCCTTCCTTCTCTTTTTGGCAAACCTAATTTGCTTAGAAACGGAATGAAGCACCAACGAAGTAGCGTCGACCATTCTCAGCGTTGAATTTAGTATTGTTAGTTATACCTGCTGTGGTGTGCTCAACTTCATTTAAAAGGTTAACGGCTTCAAAAGAAACGTCAATGTTTTCCGTTACATGATAAACAATTGACGCGTCTAAATAGCCTCGAGAACTAGCAACATCTGGAGTACCAAATGTAGAGCCATTGAAGAACTCATCACGCCAGTTATAGGCTAAGCGTGCTGCAATTAGATCGTTTTCGAAATAACCTGAAATGTTGAATGTATTTCTAGAATTACCAACTAAGTCAGCTTTCTTACCATCTTTATCTTCGCCTGAAGCATCTGAGTATGTGTAGTTAGTTACAATACCAAAGCCATTACCAAAGTCCTGCTGATACTGAACTTCAATACCCTCAACATTACCATTACCACCATTTTCTTGAGTTGTTACAGTCCATATTCCCGGATTATCAGCGTCTGGAACAAACTTCTCTACCGTCGCAGGCAGTACGAACGACTCTAATGATTTACTAAAGAATGTAACTGAGAGCATTGAAGACTCGTTAAAATACCATTCAGCACCAAAGTCAAACTGAGACGCTCGGAATGGATCTAGCTCAGGGTTACCCTGGTTCACAAGCTGTAATGTAGGATTGGAGCCTGAGTACGCTGGACTCAAATCAGTATACTTTGGTCGTGCAAGTACTTTTGCGGCAGCGGCGCGGAGAATCACATCTTCTGATAAATTATACGCGATATTTACACTTGGTAGCCAATCGGAGTATTCGCTTTCATGCTCTACTAGTTTAGTTAGAGAAGGGTCATAAGCAATTGCAGTTAAATCAGTTGAAACATGGCGTAGACCTATGTTCCCTCGATAGTTTTCACCACTAAAGTTACCTTGAACATAAAAGGCCAAATGATCTTCTTCTAGCTTGGAGTAACCAGTTCGGTCTTCAAATTCAGAAACACCGGCGTCAGAATACATAAAGTTAAGCAATTTTGCGTGGTCTGGTTTTAAAAACTTATCAACCGTTGCATCAGGTCCTGATTCCGGAAGCATTGATTCTGTCAGACCACCATTAAAATCTGCCACTGTTTTATTGTCAAAAGCACTTTGATTTGTGAAATTTGATGCAATTTTCTTTTGACCAGTTTCATGATCCCTTACTTTAAACCCTGCTTCAATCGAAGTGAAGTCACCAGAGTCTAGGTGATATTTAATATCTGCTTGTAAATACGCTTCTTCATCATACTTGGGGCTTCGACTAAATGAAGGGGCCATAAACTCATCATTTGCTAACTTCAGAGCTGAAGCATCTGTTCCGTCTAGGTTTAACCAACGGTGACCCAACCCTTTTGAAGTAATTTCAAACTCAGCATCTGAATATCCACCCCACTGTGCACCAACTTCTTTATCAGTGCCGCCTGTTGCTTCTGTTTTACCAAACTGTACAGTTAGTGTGTAGGCATCCGTTTCGTAGTTAACCGTAAAGTCTAGTACCTCTGTTTCCATCGTGGCTTCACGATAGTAAGCATCGATCACAGCATCATAATCAGTGGCGCCGTCAGTTCTATGAATACCTTTAACCGGCAGATCATCGTTAGTAGCAGTGACCTCTAAATCCGCACCAGAACGCCCAGGCATAATCAAGTAGTTACTATTTTGGTTGTTTGCCTTTAGCTCTGTAGTGAAATAGTGAGCAACCATATCTAGCGAATCATTAGGTGCCCATTGAGCAGTAATGTCATATGCCGTGCGCTCACGTTCCTGATCAAAATGCGCAACACCATTACCCCAAGTCCAATAGTTCTCACCTTGGTGACGGACAGTATGACGCTCGGCAGAAGAAATAGCTCCTAGAATACCAAAAGTCTCATCTTCATTTTTCCAGCTTGCTAAACCTGAAAAAGCAGGGTCTGTACTCTCTGATAGTTCGGAATACTGTGCTTCAACAGAGCCAAAAAAGCTATTAGATTCCAAATCTAGAGGTTTGCGTGTACGCATGATTATAGTACCGCCCACACCACCTTCATCTAATTTTGCTTGAGGCGTTTTATATACTTCTAGACCTGAAACCATTTCAGATGGCATCAGCTCAAAGTTAAATGAACGACGGGCTGGATCTAAAACGTACCAACCTGTTGACGCAACCGATTGGCCATTTAATTGTGTTTTGGTTAAATCAGGATCAGTACCCCTAATGGAAACTTGAGAACCTTCACCAAAATCTTTGCTAATTTGTACACCAGAGATACGCTGTAGAGAATCAGCGATGTTCTTATCTGGGAAGTCACCAATATCTTCAGCAGTCACCGCATCAACAACGGAGTTGGCAAATCTTTTCGTGTTCATTGACGCTTCTAAAGAGCGGCGAATACCGCGAACTTCAATGACTTCTACGTTTTCTTGTACTTGATTTTGACTTTCTTCTGCAGCAACAACGCCTGAAAAGCCCGCACCTAGTGCGATGCTGACGTTAACTGCAAGTAAGCTTTTTTTGAAATTATTAGCTAACACAGGATTCCCCTTGAATCATTTTGTTGGTTTTTTAAATCACTTCTGCCCAGTGATGATGACAACGCTGTCATCTAATAACAAACCATACACCCTAAATTACATATTCGCTACAATTTTTTTGGCCTGTTATTCAA
>NZ_JAKEVK010000298.1:0-3813 GCF_022398435.1 Pseudoalteromonas sp. Isolate6
GATTGCAATAAAATATTCATAAAGCATCGGAGGCTTTTTTAACGCTAATTCTCGAATTAATAACACCACTTGACTTATGAGTATTAGCGCGGCCTTCATGAGCTCGGTATCACCCTTTTCCCTAGCGGTAATTAGCTGGGAGTCACAATGTGACACCAAGGTGTGTCTTAGGCAACGCTCAAAGTAATTTCAAAGCAATTGAGTTGCTCTTCCAATCAACCTTGGGGATGAAATTGTATATTAGCTCGATGAGAGATTTCCCACTTAAAGCAACTAATAACAAAGCCTTTTCCTTACATGATACGGAAATAGGTAAAGCTAGCTTATTACAATTACAGACTGGGGAACTAGGGCTACATTGGTTTTCTTAGGGTCAGATGAAAAATAGCTTTCAAAACGCTTGCTTTCGGCTAATCACAAATAAGGCCACGAGCGAAACCAAAATAAACAGTGCAGCGAGTAAAAAGGTCAGCGAAAATGCCATATTAAGTTGTGCAGAGCTTGCCACTGCCGCACTCTTTGTCTGCAGCAACAAGCTAAATACACCACCAAGTAATGAAGCTCCAGTCATTAGTCCTAAATTTTTACATAAATTAATGAGTCCAGCTCCCATGCCCTTTTCTTTTTCGGCTACAGTCGTCATCACAAAGGTATGGTGAGCCGCTAGAAACAACTGCCTTCCGGGAGTTAGCATAAATAACGCCACAACATAGCCATAAAGTCCAAATAATGAAGGTAGGATTGCAAAGCTAATTGCCCCAATGAGGATCATCAGCAAGCCCAAAAACATAGCAAACGCGATACCAAAATGATCAACCACCTCGCCTGATGGATAACCTGCGACAGCAGCAATACAAGGTCCAATAGACACAATAAGACCAACCGTGACCGGGCTCAGCCCTAACGCATAAGTGAGATAAAAAGGCCCGACAACTAATGTCGACATTGCGATGGCGTCAACTATAAAGCTCACGATTAACGAGGTATTGCGTAGCTTGTGTTTCAGAAAAGCTAAACTCACAAGTGGAAATTGAGCACGCTTTTGGCTTTGTACAAAACAGTAGATAAAAGCCACAGAAAAGAAGAAAAATACGCTATGCAAGACAAGACTAAACGAACTACTCGATGGCATAGCCAACACATAAAATAGGCATGACACCGACAGCCACGCGCTTCCAATAACATCAAAACGCTGTAGCTCAGGTGGATTTGCGACATCATCAGGCAGAAATCTTGCTATTAAAAAGTAAGCTGCACCACTGAGCAATATCATCAACCAAAAAGTGAACTGCCATGATAACCACTCTAGCATTGCACCACTTAGCAATGGCCCCAAAGCCGTGCCAATCGCAGCGGTAGTGCCGAGTAGCCCCATTGCAAGTCCAACTTTACGCTTTGGCATCACAACGCTTGTCAGTGCAAATACTTGAGATAATAACAGCGCAGCGCCAATGCCTTGGAACAGCCTAGCAGCAATCAGCATCCAAAGATTTACGCTCAGCCCAGCGGCAATGGAGCCTACACAAAAGACGCTGATTCCAATGCGCAGCGCCCTTTTTCGGCCTGCGCTATCTCCAACAGCGCCAGCACCAAGAATAAACGCGGTAAGCGAAAGCAAATAAGCCACAACGACCCAATTCACCAATGCCTGCCCCACGCCAAATTCCTCCGCAAGTGTTGGCAATAAGACATTGATACTGCTCATGCCAAGCGTTGGCAAAATGAGTACCACAGCTAAGCTGAACAACACTCGCTTTTGTCCGGTCCCCAGAGCAGTTTTATCCTCTGTATTTACTGTACCTTCTAACATGTGTTACCACTCCTACCATTGCGCCATGCTAATAAGAGGTAACTGTACTACTTCAAGTGAACTTGAGGTCAAGCGTGATTAGGTTTGAAACTGGATTGGATTAATTGGATCAACAGCAAAGCCTTAGATAGTTTTAGCGAATCGACTGCCTGTAACTTAATGTGCTGAGCAGCAGTGATTGGATCTCCGGCACAGCACTTTGATTATTAGATCCCTAAAACCTTGTCGCTATGTTATTTATCACATTTTGAAACTGTAATTGTTGTCCAAAAACCTCTATTTTATGAATTACTTGCGCTTCAAGAACAAACACTATCCCGTGTGTTTCCTCTTTGTTGTAATTACTAAATATCGTAATTTCTTGAATAGATTTTTGTTGGACATTCTGTATTTTATAAGCGCTTGCGACCTCTTCTGAAAGTACCTGGAGCCAAGCAGGCAATTTCATTCTTGAATCGACCTCAAACAAACTCCGTACAAATTGATGTTCATGCCCAGATAAATCAACAGCAGGTACAAACTTTTGCGGATCTAGCGTTTCGTGAAGCAGTTTACTGTCTTTAAACGCCAACACTAACGTTTCAGACACATGCGAAATAGTGATTGGTGAGTCAACCTTTAACTTGACGACCTTCGATAAGATAAGCTCTTGAGCGCTAACCTGCGTGCCCCAAAGCAATAGAAAAGTTGCAAATATCATCCTTATCATGCGTTGTTCCTTTCAATTTATTTTATGTGATTGCCGCAAAGCGGTTTAGCTTTCAGAGATCTCCTTGCAAGCAACTCGCTTTTGATTGCATAAACGGCAAACAGGCTAGGCTAGAGTATAGTAATTAACTTTGCCTGAATACGAATATTGCTAGGTTAAATTTCCCCGCCATCTATTGGAAATAACTCATTATCACTCAGGTAGTTACCCTTTAGATTAAGTGGTCAAGTCAAGCCCAGTCCATTTAGAGCTGTTACTTGACTAAATAACCTAATCGCCGCGACACTATGTAGTAAGAATAATTTTTCCCACCGCACGCTTAGATTCACTTCGCTGATGAGCCTGCACAACTTCTTCAAAGGGAAAAACAGAGTCTATTTTTACCCATATCTGTCCCTCACTAAGTAAGTTGGCAATATGCGCTAGCTTGCTGCGATCAGGGGCAACCCAAACTCGGTGAAATTCAACACCATAAGACAAAGCAACCTCATGCTTAATTTCATTCAGCGTAGAAACTAGCTTACCTTTAGGTTTGATGACCTTAAGTGAACGCTCCAATAAACCTTCTTCTCCAATTGCAGCAAACACTAGATCGATATTGCGCACGATTACTTCAAACTGCTCATTGCGATAATCAATACACTGATCTACACCTAATTCATATAGATACGCATGATTAGGAGCTGAAGCAGTGGCGATAACGTAAGCTCCGGCCAGCTTGGCATATTGTATTGCAAAAGCACCGACAGCACTGGACCCTCCATGAACCAACACAGTTTGTCCAGAAGAAACTTTACCTAGGTCGTGAATTGCCTGCCACGCTGTCAGAGATACCATCGGCACCCCCGCGGCTTGTTCAAAACTGATATTTTCAGGCTTTTTCACAACTAACGCGCTATCAACGATTACCTGCTCGGCATAAGCACCTGGTTGGCCAATTGGGATCATCGCCATTATTTCATCACCCACTTGAAAACCTTGATTATCACCCACAGTTTCTAGAACCACACCAGCAACATCCCAACCTGCAACAAGAGGCAAAGAAAAAAAGTTTTCCAGCATCCCTGCTCGGATCATTGTATCGACAGGGTTCACACTGGCGGCTTTAACTTGAACTCGTAGCTGACCATTTTCAGGTTTCGGAGCGCTGATTTCGATAATATTAAGTTGATCTGCTTGTCCGTATTGCTCAATGACGATGGCTTTCATCTTTTCTTTCCTATTTTAGTTTGGCTTACGCCATTATGTTCTGATAAAGTCATGTCGTAAAATTGATGATTGATATATATATCAT
>NZ_JAKEVK010000299.1:0-3813 GCF_022398435.1 Pseudoalteromonas sp. Isolate6
TTTAAAAAGATATACTTTATTTACATTTTTGCGCAAATACTCCCTCAGCTTTAATTTGTCGCCGTCATTCAAAGAACTAGGAACACACAATGGCAAAGAAGATAAGCAACAAGTTTTGGTTTCAGTTGCATGGTTGGTTTTCACTGCCAATATGGCTACTGTTTTGCTTTATTTGTATCACAGGTACCATTTCCGTTCTCAGCCATGAACTTACATGGCTTACTAACCCTGATTCTCGGGCACATAACCCCAGTCAGGTAAGTGAGATGTCAGCGGGCTCAGTGTTACGCGCGTTTAAGGATGAGCACCCAAGTGCAGATGTCATGGGGCTCAATGTGAGAGAGCCCTATTTGACCTATGTGGTGATGTTTACCGACGTCGACAAGCCCTATGCGCTTGCATACGTAAACCAGTACACAGGGGCTGTTCAGGAAATAAATGACGGCAATACGTTTATTAACTTTATGCGCTCATTACATGGCTGGCTGCTATTTCCATGGCAAAACGGCTACAGTGTTGGTTACTATTTAGTGGCGTTCATGTCACTGATCCTACTGGGCGCGTTGATCACAGGCCTAGTGGTATACAAAAAGTTTTGGTTGGCGTTTTTTCAGTTTAAGCTGCGTAAATCACAAGGAGGTCGTACCCTTGCCGCTGACATCCATAAGCTCAGTGGAGTATGGTCGCTTTGGTTTATGACCGTAATGAGCCTCACCGGACTGTGGTATTTAACGCAAGCGGTGCTGTGGCATGCAGGTGTTGAACTCGAACATCATGAAACATTAAATGCAGCGGATATACCCAACTCAACAATAAACGCGAATGCAGTAGAGACCAGTGTTGACCTAGCGCTCGGTGAAATTCAACAGCTGTACACTGACTTTCGTCCAAGTTACATCATGCTACCTGAGCATAACCGCGATACGCTCAAAATCAGTGGCGCAAACGGCTACGTACTCTATGACGATTACAGCATTAATATTGCCTACAACACTTGGAATGATACAGTCGTTCATCATGCAAACCCTGATTCAATGACAGGCTTACAAACGGTTATGCACATCACAGATCCACTGCACTACGGCACCATTGGAGGGATCTGGACAAAAGTCATCTGGTTTATTTTTGGCTGTGTTTTATCCGGGATGTCAGTTACCGGATTTATCATGTATCAGCTTCGGACCAAACGCGCGCGTAGCCAAGAACGGAGCAATGCAAGACAACTAAAAGCACAACAAGGGTAAATCGCCATGAATGCAGTCAAACGCTTTATACAACACAATAAATATTGGTTAAATGCTCTATTACTGGTGTTGCCAGCTTGGTTTTATTATCAATCATTACATCCAGAATTTCCCGCTCCATTGGCGGAGCAAACACTTGGAAAGTACAGCATCACGCCAATGCCTTTTGACGAAAAGCCGCCATACATCCACGATAACTTATACGTCAAAGACTTCTTACTACTGTTCAATAAAGGCGATGTTGATTCTGTGCGCCAAGGCTATCTCAATATCGGCCCCAACGCGATGCCACTTGCACAGCTTATGAAGCATGAGCTCGGGATCCTTCACGGCACAAAACACGGTCAACACGTACATACTTTAGCAAAGAAAACATTATCAGAAGACGACAGGGTTTGGCTGACGATCGAAACTTGGCAAGGCGAAGTCATCGTCATGAATTGGCCACTGCCAGAGTATTTAATCAAAGAAAGCGCATAGAAAAGGGGCATCTCGCCTCTACTCGATTTAAATTACACTTAAGACTCAATGGAAATCAGGATATTAGTACCCCACCGCAGCGCTATCTGCGCGTCTTGGATCTGAGGAGCCAAATAGACCTTTATCGGTAAGCATGATTGACTGGGTTGAGCCCATCGCATTCTGCTCTGAAAGTGTGTGTCCTTTGTTTTCAAGTAGACGTCGAGTATCCACATTTAAGCTACGTTCAATACGAATTTCATCTGGTAACCATTGGTGGTGAATACGCGGAGCCACGGTTGCTTCGGCAATGTTTAAGCCATGATCAATAACATTCAAAATGATTTGCAGCGTGGTGGTGATAATACGCGAGCCACCCGGGCTACCCGTTACCAAAAAGGGTTTACCCTCTTTCATTACAATCGTGGGTGTCATCGAGCTCAAAGGACGCTTTTTTCCTTCAACGGCGTTAGCTTCTCCACCAACCAAGCCAAAACCGTTTGGTGTGCCGGGCTTTGCCGAGAAATCATCCATTTCGTTGTTAAGTAGAATGCCTGTGCCAGCCGCGACAATACCTGAGCCATAGCTAAAGTTGAGCGTATAAGTGTTACTCACTGCATTGCCCCACTTATCTACCACAGAATAATGTGTGGTTTGGTTACTCTCATAAGGTAATAATTTACCGGGTTTAATCTCGCGACTTGGCGTCGCTTTATCTGCACTTATTTGTTTACTACGCTGCTTTGCATATTGCTTATCCACTAATGCTTTAACGGGTACGTCGTAGAAATCGGGGTCGCCCAAATATTCACTGCGGTCAGCATACGCACGCTTCATGACCTCAGCCATTAAATGGACGGTAGCAGCGCTATTATGCCCAAGCTCACCAATAGGGTATTGCTCCAGCATATTCAGCATCTCTATGATATGCACACCACCAGATGAAGGAGGTGGCATAGAAACGATGTCGTAGCCGCGGTATGTACCTTTTACTGGCTCTCGCTCCACCGCTTTATAGTCTTTTAAGTCATCCAGCGACATAATGCCGCCAGCAGCTTCTACCGCAGCAACTATTTTCTTTGCTGTCTCACCCTGATAAAAGCCCGCGCTGCCTTTTTCGGCAACAAGTTCCAAAGAGTGAGCCAAGTCAGCCTGCACCAGCCATTCATTTGGCTTATAGCTGCTACCATCTTTTTTATAAAACACAGCCTTAGATGCCGGCACACCAAGCATTCGTTCTTTAATATAATTATGAGAAAGCGAATTGGCTAAATCAGAGGTCACTTTAATGCCATCACGTGCTAATTTAATTGCAGGCTGAATAACTTGACTAAGTGTCATAGTGCCGTATTTCTCGAGTGCCAACTCCATCCCCATAACCGTTCCGGGAACGCCCACGGCAAGGCCGTGCTGAAGGCTTAACTTTGGGTTTACCTCGCCGTTTTCATCAATAAAGATATCTTTGTGCGCACGACTCGGCGCCATTTCGCGATAATCAATCGCAATGGTTTTATTCTCTTTCGCCAGATGCACTAGCATAAAGCCACCGCCACCGATATTTCCGGCTCTTGGCAGGGTCACGGCAAGGCTAAAACCTACTGCGACAGCCGCATCAACAGCATTGCCACCTTGCTTTAAAATCTCTACACCAACCTGACTAGCAAGTGCCTCTTGGCTAGATACCATGCCGTGTTCAGCCCATATTGGCTGTGCTGTGGCTTTAGAACTAAATATTGGTGACTCGTCAGCTTGCACCGTGTTACCAAACGCAACACCCGTACACAAGGAAACAGAGCACGACCACACCAAGGCTGTTAATTTACGCATCTTCATCCCGCTTTTTAATTATTCTCATGTTGCAGTGTTGCATGAATAAAAAGACCAAACAATATCGATGCGTTGGGCGACTGACAGTGCAAATTTACGTTACACCATAGTTACTGCACTCAAGGCTAAAAAGCAGCTTGTCGTCAAATGTTGAAGTTACACAGGGTTGAAATAAGGTAATTAAGCAAAGCATAAATTTAACCTTTGAAAAACATATTTGACAAATAATTTATGTTGGGTACAGTCAATAATGCAGTTTATTTTTTGTACGACAATTCAAGCT
>NZ_JAKEVK010000003.1:0-69856 GCF_022398435.1 Pseudoalteromonas sp. Isolate6
AGACCATCATTTCCCTCCTTTTGGCGACATTAGCGATTTTTATTTCCGGTTGTAAAACCTCTTCTAACTCTGAAAGCACAGAAGTAGTTAAAAATACAATAGAGCTTGGCAGTGCTGAAATTAAAAAGTCAGGCCATGCACAACCTCTTTTTCAAAACAACCAACTTGTAGGGTATGAGTTCAAAAAAGGCTTTGCCATACCTGCTGAGTTAGGAAACTTCTTTGGCTTTAGCTATCGAGTGAATCAACTAATAAATAGCACGACTGAAAACCCAAACAGTACGGGCTATGTCGCGGTTAAAGTACCAGTTACCGTAACGGTTGTGCATCCTGAGATCATGATCAATGGAAAACCAGAAACAACCTCTTCATGGAAAGATACATTATATTTTGGTCGTGATAATTTTGCGATGTGGAAGTTTGAAAGTCCGAATGAGCTTGTTAACGGCAAATGGACTATATCTGTTACCTACCAACACAAAGAAATCGCGACCAAAAACTTTTTTGTAAGTGTGCCACCAAAGATGCCGAAAAAAGTGACTCAAGTTTGCCAAGTCGAAATTGATAAGTTTCCAAGTGCTTTGCAGCAAGCAAATACGGCATGTTGTACGAACAATGATGCGCAAGCATGTTATAACTTTGCATGGCGTGGTCTAGAGCGTATACGAGATAAAGAAGGCGCGGCATTATACTATGCAAAAAGCTGTGAACTTGGTGATATTTCAGGCTGCCGCCAAGCAGCAAAAATGGCAACGACTCCTGAAAAACGTGATGCGTTTTATCATAAAGGTTGTGATTTAAAAGATATGGATAGCTGTATTGAAGTAAATCGGTTTAATTAACCCCGACTTAGTTCATAGAGTTTAACGAGGACACCCACCTCAGCTTCCAAATTACGCATCCCAACTTGTATGTTGGGGTGGTTTGCCTAAGCTAGAAGTTATTCATAATCAAGTTTTGAAGGCGATTTATAAAGGACTGGTACTCATGGGCATCAATTTACTAAAACTTGGTTATCGCGCACGACAACGCTCTGCAAACACAAAAGTTAGAAATTTAGAGTTGAAAAGCTTGCTCTGCTAAGCCAACAACCGCTCGCAGTTTGTTAGGTTTGTCCGTCGTCGTTTTTGCAGTGTTTCGCAGTAAGCGGTTATTGTTCGCTCTCGACCAACAGCACCGTGGAATACCCGAGAAAACTGCGTAGTGAGTTTTATCCAGTTCTCAGGCTCTATATTAAGTGGAATGAGTATGGGTTGAGACTCAAAGATATAGCCTCGCTTGTCGGCGCGAATATATTGGCCTGTGAGTTCAACCAATTCAATATAAGATTTAATTTCAAAGGGCAGGCCTTTAGGCATGCGTTTTCGTGGGCTACCCGCAAAACGTAACAGACTTTTTGATTGTTTTCCCAGCTTTGCATGGTTGATTCGTTTTTTGATGCTGGTGTAGTCTGAGGTTTCAGGCGTTGCGGCAATGTTGGCTCTAATTGGGTTTAGGTCTACGTCAGCGAGACAATCAGTCAATGCAGCCTCGTCTAGTAATGCTGGGGTTTAAACTGTCCTTCTCAAAACCAGTTAGCCTTTCTCTGTACTTGGCGACATGTTCATTGAGTATCAATTGCTCCGATTCGCTGAGTGACTCACCTTCAGTAAATTTTTGGCTTACCCTATTACCTTTAAACAGCTTGTGCCACCGTGTCACAACTGATTTATCCGATAAGCGCTTAGCCTGTCTTGCATCAACGTATAAAACAATGTGAATGATTACTCATCGCGGCATAAGCACAGACATCAATAAAAAACGGAGCCAAACATCAGGCGCTTTTCTTCAACCCGATCCCGGCGGTGTTCGTATGATTTTCCGGTAAATTTATCTTTACCACATAAAAATACGCGTCTTACGCAGCGGGAGATACAGTGATAATATTTGATGTTAGTTAAACTGATTTGTTTTTTACGGGCTGTTGCCATAGTTTGGTTTCCTCAATCCTTTGAGAGCGGGATTAACGCTTAGGCGGTATCTGAGGAAGGTACAAGTTAGGGGGGGAGGTAATTGTTGTTGGCTTTGTTCGTGCCCCACAAAATTTTAGCCAACTAGTTTTGGCTAGTTGCAACGGCTTATGCAGCCGTGAATCATTTGGAATACAGGAGAATATAATGAGTGATAGTTGGGATGATTATGCTGATGACTGGGATACAGATCCAGATGTGGTCGAATATTCAAAAAAAGCTTTTGACTCGTTAACTAAATTTACAAGTCTGGAAGGCAAAAATGTTTTAGATTTTGGTTGTGGAACAGGGCAACTAACTGAAAAAGTAGCTCGTGTCGCATCTTCAGTTGTTGCTATTGATCCCTCACCGAAAATGATTGAAGTTTTAAAGAACAAGAATATTCATAATGTAAACTCACTATCGTGCGAAATTTCAAGAGACTCAATCAACCATCCTATTTTTGAGCCCGGTTTTGATTTAATTATTGCGTCATCCGTTTGTGCTTTTGTTCCAGATTATGAGAAAACGTTGTCTGAGCTTAAGCTTCTTCTAAAAGAAGGAGGGACATTTGTCCAGTGGGATTGGAAACGAGCCAATGAAGATGGTGATTTTGGCTTTACCGAAGACATGATAAAAAGTGCCTATACAAATGTAGGTCTTTCACTTGTACGTGTTACCGAAGAGTTTTCGTTAGCAAGTGAAAAAGGCACTATGCATGTATTAATGGGAATAGCATGCAATGCATAGCAAGTTCATACCCGATCTGCTGCGTTAGAACGCTATTTTTAAGGGAGTACATAAGTTGTTTAAAACAGTAACAGATTTGGCCGAAATCAAGGAATGTCAATTACTTCTTGAAAGAGTATTAAAGAACAGTCTTTCGAACAAAGGGCGCTTTAATATCGGTTTTCCCGGGGGGAGTTGGAAAGACAAAGAGATACATTACAATAATGATTTTTGGTTTTTACATTACGAAATAGATGGTGAGGAGAAGTCTCCTCGGTATTGGAATGGTTTTGGACTTACGGAAAGTTTAAGTGATAAAAAATCTAATAATATAGTAGTCGAGATAAACATCCCTACGAACAGAGTTAATCGAAAAGTAGCTGGTTTTTTTGCAAAGAGTGAGAATGGAAAGGTGGCTCTTTTTCATAGAGGAGGTCTTGGTGGAGGGTGTAAAGGGGTAGGTAAACAGGCTTTTCTAAAATGCTCATCTTATGAATTAACTGAAGTAATGACAGGTGTGGATGTGGATAAAGCCATAATGGTTGGCTTTGTTGAAGACGAGAATTTTATCACGAATCTATATAAGTTTTTACAAATAATTGCCAGCTTTAAAGAAGCAATTAGGTCTGGAGAGCTTACAGAAGCTACTTTCCTTACAGACGATGACTTATTAAATCGCATTCTCAACGAAAACCCAAAGAGAAAAACACCCAAGCGAGCAAAGACAGCAAGCACTACTTATGAACGTAGTGAGTATGTTAAAGAGTTTGCTCTCAGGCGTGCCGGTGGTTATTGTGATTTGTGTAATCAAAAAGGACCATTTAAATCAAAAATGGGCCGCTGGTTCCTTGAAGTTCACCATATAAAATGGCTGTCAAAGGGGGGATTAGATACTGTCGACAATGTAGTTGCTCTTTGCCCTAACTGTCATCGAAAAATGCACTTGGTTGCTTTTCCTGACGATATTAGAAAATTAAAACTAGCTGTAGAATCGAAATAATACCGTAATAACACGAACGCTTTAAACAAGAGATGCAAAACAGCAGGCTTGCATCCCTTAGTTGCTAATTTTAGCCTGCTATTTTGTGTCGTTTACGACAAGCGTTATAAGTACTAGGAGAAATCGTGCACCCAAATAGAAATGCAATTGCTTCTGGCGGCCTTGTTGCTTCGGTGTTATTTTTTGTAATTCTAATTGTCCTAGCGCTCTGGGCATGGCCAAAGTACAAAGTTTATAAACTAGAAATGAATGGTATCGCTGCTCTGAAAGAAGCTGAGTGGAGTAAGCAAATTCTAATTGAAGAAGCCAAAGCGAGAGAGCAGGCAGCTTTGATGCAAGCTAAAGCGCGAGTCACTTTAGCTCAAGCAGAAGGTGAGGCGAAAATCGTCCAAGCTAAAGCTGAAGGCCAGGCTGATATCGAACGTGCAAAGGCTGCCGCTGAAGCTAATAAAATTATTGGTGAGTCGCTTAAAGGCAACGAAGCTTATCTGCGTTACGTTTGGATAAAAGGGCTACAAGATGGTAAAGGAGAGCGCATTTATATACCAACAGAAGCTGGACTCCCAATTTTAGAAGCTGGTAAAGCTAGAAAATAACGTACTTATAGCAAGGCCGTTAAACAAAAAACAGCTTCTGATAAAATAGATTGAAAACCTCACTAATAGCAAAGTGTTAAAAACTAAACTTGTTATGTTGTTCGACGACCAACCACCATTGGAGTATGCCAGAGATAAAAATGAGGATAAAAATAAGTCACACCCATCACTATTAATATCGAAGCTGAGAAAGTGAAGTAAATACTTAATGCGGCGTTACCACCGCTCGCTATTGGCACATATACGACGTTAGATTTAACTAAGTTCTACCAGTCAAATCTAACAGAGCAAGTTAAGGTTTACTCACATTAGCTCTTGCCCAAATTAGCATAAAAAAAACCAGCGTATTGACGCTGGTTTTTTGGGTTATTTTTTCTTTTTAACCTTGGCGGCTTTCTTTTTCGCCTTGATTTTCACCGGGTCTTTTTTCTTCTTCGGTGCTTTTGCTTCTTTATGTTTAGGTTCAAGACCTTTAATTACACGGCGCTTAAGTTTTTGGTCGGTGTAACGCTCAACCTTTCCTAAAACCTCAACATCGTGAGCTTCAACCAAAGAAACCGCAGTGCCTTTTTTACCAGCGCGGCCAGTACGCCCGATACGGTGTACATAAATATCCGCAGTGCGTGGCATATCAAAGTTGAATACGTGGCTGATATCAGCAACGTCAATACCACGGGCTGCAACATCTGTTGCCACTAAGATATTGGTCTTGCCACTGTGAAAACTTGCCATCGCAGCCATGCGTTTGTCTTGTGGCATTTCACCACGTAGCCAGGTGGTTTTAATGCCTTTTGCAAATAGCTCGCCCACCAGTGTTTCAAGTCTTTCGCGGGTTTTAACAAACACAACGGCTTTAGTGACTTCTTCATCATCGAGCAACTGCGCTAATAGGTTAACCTTGTGCTCGTAGTTATCTGCGAGATGAACCCACTGATGGATTTTACCTTTTTCTTTTCGTGATGGCGTGGCTTCAAGTAGTGCTGGGTCTTGTAATATACGTTCAGCAAACTTCTCAACGCTTTCGCCCTCAAGGGTTGCAGAGAACAAAAAGCACTGACGACGGTTAACCGCTTCAGAGCAAATACGTAGCATTTCTTTTCGAAAGCCCATGTCTAGCATGCGATCCGCTTCATCTAAGATCAGTAGCTCAACGTTTTCTGCGTGGAAGTTCTCGGTTTCAAGATATTCCATCAAACGACCAGGCGTTGCGATGAGGATATCATTGTTCTTTTCGAAGATTTCTTTGTGACTGCCGTAATTAATACCGCCAGTTACCACACCTATTTTAAGGTTAACACCTGCGGCAAGGAGTTCACATTGCTCGTGTATTTGATAGGCAAGTTCACGCGTTGGCGTCATGATAAGTACGCGGGCAAAGCCGGGCTCTTTGCGAGGGAAATCAAGCAAATACTGAATCGCAGGGATCAAGAATGCAGCGGTTTTACCCGTACCGGTTGGTGCGCTGGCGAGAATATCTCGGCCAATTAGCGCTTCAGGAATAGCCATCTGTTGAATGCTGGTGGGAGTATCGAACCCCATTTTTTTAATCGCACTAATCAGCTTGCTGTCTAAATCAAATTCAGTAAATTGCATATTGCATCACAAATAAAGGACAATAGCGGAATTATACGTTGCTATTGCATTTTCTCAAAGGTATAGGATGTCTCAGTTTGCATTTAAACAATTTTCGGTGACTCAGCATCATGCGGCAATGAAGGTTTCAACTGATGGTATTTTGCTTGGCGCGTGGGTTCCACTCGCTGAAGCCAACCGGATTATTGATGTCGGAACGGGAACTGGACTTATCGCATTGATGTGTAAACAGCGGAGTCCAATTAGCAAAGTTCATGCAGTTGAGCTTGATGACGCTGCGTTAAAGGATGCAGAATTTAATATCAAGCACAGCCCGTGGCCTGATATTGAGCTACATCGCTGTGCAATACAAGAGTTTGATAGCGAGCTGCGCTTTGACCTCATGGTATCAAACCCACCTTACTTCAACGCGAGTTTGAAAGGAGAAAATCAAGCGAGAAATAGAGCGAGACACACGGACAGCCTAAGTTTTGATGCTTTGCTTGATGCCTTCGAAAAGTTTACGACGGATGCTGGGCAACTTGCGGTAATTTTACCCTATGAAGAGAGCTTGCTATTTCAGCAGCTATTAGAAAAAAGAAATCTGGGGCTTGCAGCTAGTTGTATTATTCACACAACACCTAATAAAGTACCTTCAAGGCGCTTGATGTTGCTAGGCAAAGCGCGTTATGAAAGCGTCAGTGAAGAGGTATTGGTGATTTATGACTCAAATAATCAATATACGAAAGAGTATGTTAGATTATGCCATGCGTTTTATTTAAAAATGTAGATGCCAATGCGTTACACCAATTGCATTACGTAAATGAACTATTCCAACTTTCAAATAGGTTTCAGAGTTAATGCAATTGGGAGTGTGCTAACTCATCGAAAGGTTAAAGCGCTAACTCAGTATATTCCGTCATGATTTGCTCTATCCAAGTTGCGATACGTTCGTCGCTTTTATCGTATTGACTGTCTTCATCTAGTGCCAGACCAACAAACTGACTTTTATCTTCGGTAAGTGCTTTTGACGCTTCAAATTCATACTCGTCTGAATTTGGCCAGTAACCTAAAAAGGTGACGCCTTGTGGGGCAATTTTTTCATGTAGCATGCCTAGTGCATCTTGAAACCATTCACCATAGCCTTGTTGGTCACCCATGCCGAATAGCGCTATCACTTTGTTGCTAAGGTCAACACTGTCGATATCGTCCCAATGAGACTCCCAGTCTTCTTGAAGTTCGCCGAAGTCCCATGTGGAAATACCAAAAATGAGGAAGTCAAACTGCTCTGCTTGTTTTAGCGGCTCGTCCTTAATATTAAATAAGGTAATTGTGTCTTTGCCGATGATTTCTTGAATCTTTTCTGCGGCCATTTCTGTGTAACATGTTGTCGAGCCGTAAAATAACCCAATTTGCATTGTATTTATCACTTTCAATTTGACTGGTATTATAGGTGGCAAGTCTACATCATGACGTTAATAATTAATACAGGTACTCTGTGAGCGAACACCAAGCAACTTCCCATACACTGTCCGATCCACAATATATAGAAGCCTTTTTAGATGCGCTATTTTTGGAGCAAGGGCTCAGTGAAAATACTATTGCAGCCTATCGTAGCGACCTTGAAAAGTTTCTCTTATTTATAAAAGCAGAAACCTCTGTGTCTTCTTTACTGGAGATCACAAGTCAGGACGTTGAGGCTTATTTGGCACACAGAATAGACAAGGGCTTAAAAGCAAAGAGTAACGCGCGAGCTATCAGTGCATTGAAGAGATTTTATTTATATTGGCTGCGAGAAAAACAAATCGCGCAATCGCCGCTGGATACTATTGCGCAACCTAAAACAACACAGTCGTTGCCAAAAACCCTGTCAGAGCAGGAAGTTGAAGCCTTGCTCAATGCCCCTGATTGTGATGACCCGATGGGACTGAGAGATAAGGCTATGCTTGAACTCTTGTATGCTACAGGATTGCGCGTGACTGAGTTGGTTGGGCTAAGAATGGAACAAGTCAATATGAGACAAGCTGTTGTACTTGTGCGTGGTAAGGGCGGCAAAGAACGCTTAGTGCCGATGGGTGAAGAAGCATTGCATTGGATTGAACAATTTCTCAAAAAAGGGCGGGGCTTAATGATCAAGCATGCTACCGATTTTGTCTTTCCATCCAAGCGCGGTATAGGTATGACACGACAAACTTTTTGGCATCGGATAAAACACTATGCTATTTTGGCAGACGTAAAGTCGCCGTTATCGCCACATACGTTACGTCATGCTTTTGCAACACATTTATTGAATCATGGCGCTGACTTGCGAGTTGTACAGATGATGCTTGGCCATAGCGACTTGTCGACGACTCAAATTTATACACATGTTGCTAGTGAACGTTTAAAGACGTTGCATCAGCAGCATCACCCAAGAGCTTAATTTGTGTTGCTTGGGAATTATTTATGGTTATTCCGGTCTTAGTGGGTAACACAAAGGGGCGAGTGCTCCCCTCAAATAACAGGTTTAGAGAGAACATAATGAAAAAATTAATTGTTGCCGCTTCACTGGCATTGAGCTTTGGCGCTTTCGCTGAACAAGTTGAGGGTCCTGTCGCACCAACGGCACAAGTAGACCCAATTACGACGCAATTTAGCGGACTAGGTATAACGGTTAAGCAAATCAAAGATAGTCCGCTTGCTGGCTTAAAAACAGTGATCACAGATAAAGGGGTACTTTATTCAAGTGCTGATGGTAAATACCTGATTCAGGGCACTATGATTGATCTTGATAACCGCCGTAATATCACTGAAGACGCGTTGAGCGATGTACGCCAGAAAGGTATTGCTGAGTACGAAGACTCCATGATCGTCTATAAAGCGGAAAATGAAAAACATCAAATTACGGTATTCACAGATATTACTTGTGGCTACTGCCGCAAACTTCACCGTGAACTAGAAGATTACTTAGCGGCGGGTATTACCGTGAAATACCTAGCTTTCCCGCGTGGTGGCTTACGTGGCTCAGGCTATGAAGATTTGAAAAACGTATGGTGTGCAAAAGACGCCGCGGCTGCACTTACTGAGGCGAAAGCTGGCGGTGAAGTGAAAACAGTCGAAAGCTGTCATGCACCAATTGCAGAACACTATCAGCTTGGGCAAAGTTTTGGTATTTCAGGAACGCCTGCGATCATTCTTGAAGATGGTTCAATGATCCCGGGTTATCAACCTGCAGCAGCTATTGCACAAATGCTAGACGCAAATAGCCCTAAGTCATAATGACTCACGCTTGTTGATGGAGTTCGTGTTGAGAACTCGATAAGATAGCAAGATTAAAGAATATAAAAGGCCATTTTGGCCTTTTTTGTTTTGTGAAAAAGTATGCATACAGAAATTAAACCAAGAGAGCGAGTTGATGACAGCCATTTACCGGCTTCCCTGCATCCCGTGATCAAGCAGCTTTATGCTGCCAGAGGGGTTAAGTCGGTTGTTGAACTAGACAATAGCGCCGCAACTTTACACGATTTTAAATTATTTAAAGACATCGAGCTTGCAAGCCAAATTCTGGCTGAAGCACTTTCTTTGCAACAACAAGTGTTGATTGTTGGTGACTTTGACGCTGATGGCGCAACGAGCACTGCCGTGTTAATGGAGGGGTTGCCTCAGTTTGGTTTTCAGCGTGTGGATTACCTCGTGCCGGATAGATTTAGCTTGGGGTATGGCCTAAGCCCAGCATTGGCCGAGCAAATCGTCGCCATAAAGCCTGATTTGGTGATCACCGTAGATAACGGTATTTCCTGCATTCGCGGTGTCGAAATCGTGAAGCAAGCGGGTATAAAGGTGATTGTTACCGATCACCATTTACAAGGCGATGAGTTGCCGTGTGCCGATGCGATTGTTAATCCAAATCGTGTTGACTGCGATTTCCCGTCTAAGTCTATCGCGGGCGTTGGGGTTGCCTTTTATCTGCTGATAGCGCTGAGGCATTATTTACGGGCACAAAATTATTTTGTGGAGCAAAATATCGCGATGCCAAATTTGGCGGCATTATTAGATATTGTTGCCCTAGGGACCGTGGCTGACGTTGTGGCTTTGGATGCGAATAACCGCACTTTGGTACACCAGGGGCTCGCGCGGATCCGCAGTGGTCAAACGCGACCAGGGATCCAAGCGCTTATCGAGGTTTCTAACCGTAATAATGCAAGATTAAGTGCCAGTGATTTTGGCTTTGCGTTAGCGCCAAGACTCAATGCCGCGGGGCGTCTTGACGATATGAGTTTAGGTATTGCTTGCTTGTTATCGAAAGACATTAACCAAGCTCGCCGTATTGCGTCTGAGCTCGATAGTCTAAATATAGAGCGACGAGAGATTGAGCAAAGTATGCAGCAAGAAGCACAAGCCGTATTGGAGCGCTTGGTACTTAAAAGCCAAGAAGTACCAGATGCCTTGTGTTTGTATCAAGATGATTGGCATCAAGGCGTGATAGGTATTCTAGCGGGACGCTTAAAAGAAAAATATCACCGCCCGTGTATTATTTTTGCACAAGGCGACAACGGCGAGATCAAGGGCTCATGTCGTTCTATTGAAGGTCTACACATGCGCGACCTCTTAGAATCTATAAACACTCAGCATCCAGAATTAATTGTAAAATTCGGTGGTCATGCGATGGCAGCAGGACTGACCATTTTAGAGTCTGAATTTGCGCGGTTTAAACAGATATTTGAACAAAACGTCAGTGCGACGCTGAGTGAAGAAGCAAAGCAAAGTATTCTGTTGACGGACGGTGAACTGCCGGGCGATTGCTTCACCATGGATTTTGCTTTTGAACTACAGCAGGCAGGTCCGTGGGGGCAGCAATTTAGTGAGCCGGTATTTCAGGATGTATTTGAGTTGGTGCAGCAACGTATTGTTGGCGACAAACATCTAAAACTTGTGCTTAAGCATCGCTCGGGCCGATTGGTTGATGCGATAGCGTTTAACGTTGACGTTCGGGCTTGGCCTAATCTCCAGGCAACCCATGCGTTGTTTGCTTATCAATTAGATATTAATGAGTTTCGTGGTAAATATAATTTGCAGCTCATTGTGCGTGAACTTCAGGCGCAGCCGAATAAATAGAGATGTGCGACTGAGTTTGTTAAAAAACTCCCAAAATTCTCACTTTAAGGGATGCTAAGCGCGGTTATTATTTGATACTATTGGTCGCTTAAATCTATGGTCTGACCCGTTGTCAGACCTGTTTGTGTGAATTCGCAAACCGACAAATTTAGTTCTGGAGTAAAGGTAAATGTTTGAAGTGAATCCTGTGATTAATCAAATCAAGGAAATTCGCGAACGTACAGAGCTTCTTAGGGGGTATCTTTGACTACGCTCTAAAGCAAGAGCGTTTAGAAGAAGTTAATGCCGAATTAGAAGATCCTGCTGTATGGAATGAGCCGGAAAGAGCCCAAGCACTGGGCAAAGAAAAATCGAATTTAGAAGTGATTGTTGAAACCATCGACAATCTTGTGGCTGGTGCCGATGATGCGGAAGGTCTGGTTGAGCTTGCCGTAGAAGCCGAAGATGAAGAAACCTTCACTGAAGCAGAGCAAGAGGTCAACGGTCTTGTTGAGCAGCTGGAAAAACTAGAGTTTCGTCGTATGTTCTCGGGCGAGCAAGATGCCAACGATGCTTACATCGACTTGCAGTCAGGTTCTGGCGGTACTGAAGCTCAAGACTGGTGTAACATGTTGCTGCGTATGTACTTGCGCTGGGCTGAGGCGAAAGGTTTTAAAGCCGAAATCGTTGAAGCGACCGATGGCGATGTTGCTGGTATTAAGGGCGCAACAGTTAAAGTCACGGGCGAATATGCTTATGGTTGGCTTCGTACAGAAACGGGCGTACACCGCTTAGTACGTAAGAGTCCTTTTGATTCAGGCGGCCGTCGTCATACTTCGTTTGCTTCTGTATTCGTTTACCCAGAAATTGACGACAATATCGAAATCGATATTAATCCTGCAGATCTTCGTATCGATGTATATCGTGCATCGGGCGCGGGTGGTCAGCACGTTAACCGTACAGAATCAGCGGTACGTATTACCCATTTACCAACCAATACAGTAGTGCAGTGTCAGAATGACCGTTCGCAGCACAAGAACAAAGATCAAGCGATGAAGCAGTTAAAGGCGAAATTGTTTGAACTTGAACTGCAAAAGCAAAACGCTGAAAAGCAAGCCCAAGAAGATGCAAAATCTGACATCGGCTGGGGCAGCCAAATCCGTTCATACGTGCTAGATGATTCACGTATTAAAGATTTGCGTACAGGTATTGAAAATCGCAATACCCAAGCCGTACTAGACGGCGATTTAGACAAATTTATCGAAGCAAGCCTGAAATCAGGCCTTTAATCCACAAGCTAAACTAAGAGCTAAACAATGACAGATCACAATCAAGACGAAAATAAACTTATTGCTGAGCGTCGTGGCAAGCTAGATGCGATCCGGGAAAATTGCCCTGCGAATGGCCACCCGAACTCATTCCGCCGCGAAGACTACACACAAGATCTACAAGCTAAG
Organism: Pseudoalteromonas sp. Isolate6; assembly: GCF_022398435.1. Classification (NCBI taxonomy): domain Bacteria; kingdom Pseudomonadati; phylum Pseudomonadota; class Gammaproteobacteria; order Alteromonadales; family Pseudoalteromonadaceae; genus Pseudoalteromonas; species Pseudoalteromonas sp. Isolate6. Next base: position 12,416 of record NZ_JAKEVK010000003.1, read on the forward strand.
TTTGGTGATAAATCGAAAGAAGAGCTGGTAGAACTTGATCATCATGTTTCTGTTGCGGGTCGTTTGCTTGCGAAACGTGGTCCTTTCTTAGTGCTGCAAGACATGAAAGGTCGTATTCAGGCTTATGCTTCAAAAGACGTACAAAAAGATCTAAAAGAGAAGTATGGTCAATTAGATATCGGCGATATCGTTGGTGTTAAAGGTCCGCTTCATAAATCAGGTAAAGGCGATTTATACGTCGACATGGTTGAGTATGAACTACTGACTAAGTCGCTACGTCCACTACCTGAAAAGTTCCACGGTCTGACTGACCAAGAAGCAAAATACCGTCAGCGTTATGTTGATTTGATCACTAACATGGATACGCGCGAAACATTCCGTATTCGTTCAAAAGTGATTGAAGGTATTCGCCGTTTCTTAGCCGAGCGTGACTTTATGGAAGTGGAAACGCCGATGCTACAGGTTATTCCTGGTGGTGCCTCTGCACGTCCATTTGTAACGCATCACAATGCACTCGATATCGATATGTATCTACGTATCGCGCCTGAGTTATACCTTAAGCGTCTAGTGGTTGGTGGTTTTGAGCGTGTATTCGAAATCAACCGTAACTTCCGTAACGAAGGTTTATCTACACGCCATAATCCAGAATTCACTATGATTGAGTTCTATCAAGCATATGCAGATTACAATGATTTGATGAACTTGACTGAAGACATGTTACGCACCGTGGCACAAGACGTGTTAGGCACTACTACGGTTGTTAATACTGTGAAGAATGCTGAAGGCGAAGTGACAGAGACGATTGAGTATGACTTTGGTAGTGCGTTCCAGCGTTTGTCTATGGCTGATGCTATTTTACAATATGGCCCAGATGCTGAAGCACAAGCTGAAATCTTCAAAGATCCAGAAAACCATTTTGAAGCACTAAAAGCATACGCTAAGAAAGTTCACGTTAAGATCCCTGAAAACTGTGTATGGGGCCCTGGTAAGTTCTTATGTGAAATCTTCGAAGAAGTCGCTGAACACAGACTTATCCAACCGACGTTCATTACTGAATATCCTTGGGAAGTGTCACCGCTTGCGCGTCGTAACGATGAAAACCCATTTATCACTGACCGCTTCGAGTTCTTTGTTGGTGGCCGTGAGCTTGCAAATGGTTTCTCTGAGCTTAATGACGCTGAAGACCAAGCTGCGCGCTTTGCTCGCCAAGTGGAAGAAAAAGATGCAGGTGACGATGAAGCAATGCACTACGATGCGGATTATATCCGTGCGCTAGAGCATGGTTTACCACCAACAGCGGGTGAGGGGATTGGTATCGATCGCCTTGTGATGTTGTTCACGGACTCACCGACTATTAAAGACGTTATCTTGTTCCCGCATATGCGTCCTGAAGTGCAAGCTGAACAGTAAGTATTTTCACGTAATCTGAACGTACATCTAGAAAAGCGCCTTATGGCGCTTTTCTGTTATTTTCGTAAGATAAATCTCACAGTATCTCTAAATACTTAGATTTATTATGTCCTTATTGCCAACGCCTATTCATAATAAAAGTTGTTTCTCTTTTGAAACTAGATTATCCCAATTTCCTAACTAGTCTTTTTCAAGTTCTAATGCTGTGTTAAAAATAACGAATAGGGAATCCAATAAGATGAGCAATAATGAGTTTGAAAATGTCGATGAGCACGAGCAAGCGAGAATTTTATATTATCGGGCTTGTATCGCTGAGTTTCAGCAGCTTGGTTATCAAGAAGCATTTTTGGACGAAGTTTTGCGTCAACAACGTGCATTAAGAAACACCTACAGCGATCCTAACCCCCTACAAAATGAGTAAAAATTGGCGTTAGTGCCGAGTAACTAAGCAGACTGCACAATCTATCACCATTCAGTGCTTTTTTACAAGAAAAGTATTTGACATATTTTTTCTAACCTATATTATACGCCCCACAAGACGGAGAGGTGGCCGAGTGGCCGAAGGCGCTCCCCTGCTAAGGGAGTATAGGGTTTGTAGCCCTATCGAGGGTTCGAATCCCTCCCTCTCCGCCATTTTTAATGGTTGTCTTGTACGGACGCATAGCTCAGCTGGATAGAGTACCTGGCTACGAACCAGGCGGTCGGAGGTTCGAATCCTCCTGCGTCCGCCACTTTTCCTTAAGTGGTTAAATATAAAGGCAGGAAAAAGGCGGTCGAAGGTTCACCTTCAAAAAATACGTCCTGAGTCCAGCACTTTTCTTTAGGTGGTTAAATATAAAGAAAGTTGGAAAACTATACATTCGTAACGGACGCATAGCTCAGCTGGATAGAGTACCTGGCTACGAACCAGGCGGTCGGAGGTTCGAATCCTCCTGCGTCCGCCACTTTTTCTTAAGTGGTTAAATAACAAAGGTAGGAAACAGGCGGTCGGAGGTTCACCTTCAAAAAATACGTCCTGATTCCGGCACCTTTCTTTAGGTGGTTAAATATAAAGAAAGTTGGAAAACTATACATTCATAACGGACGCATAGCTCAGCTGGATAGAGTACCTGGCTACGAACCAGGCGGTCGGAGGTTCGAATCCTCCTGCGTCCGCCACTTTTCCTTGAGGTGGTTAAATATAAAGAAAGTTGGAAAACTATACATTCATAACGGACGCATAGCTCAGCTGGATAGAGTACCTGGCTACGAACCAGGCGGTCGGAGGTTCGAATCCTCCTGCGTCCGCCACTTTTCCTCAAGTGGTAAAATAAAGAGAGAAACAAGCCGACGAAAGTCGGTTTTTTTGTGCCTAAATATCTCGTGTAGGAGCAGGTTTACCCTGCGATCTTTTACAAAAGTTGAATATGACGACGGTCGGAAGTTCACTCTCCACAACACACGTCCTGCGTCCGCCACTTTTCCTCAAGTGGTGAAATAAAGAGATAAACAAGCCGACGAAAGTCGGTTTTTTGTGCTTAAATATCTCGTGTAGGAGCAGGTTTACCCTGCGATCTTTTACAAAAGTTGAATACGACGGCGCTCGGAGGTTCACTCTCCACAATACACGTCCTGCGTCCGCCACTTTTCCTCAAGTGGTAAAAAAAGAGAGATATACAAGCCGACGAAAGTCGGTTTTTTTGTGCCCAAATATCTCGTGTAGGAGCAGGTTTACCCTGCGATCTTTTACAAAAGTTGAATATGACGACGGTCGGAAGTTCACTCTCCATAACACAGGTCCTGCGTCCGCCACTTTTCCTCAAGTGGTGAAATAAAGAGAGAAACAAGCCGACGAAAGTCGGTTTTTTTGTGCTTAAATATCTCGTGTAGGAGCAGGTTTACCCTGCGATCTTTTACAAAAGTTGAATATGACGGCGCTCGGAGGTTCACTCTCCATAACACAGGTCCTGCGTCCGCCACTTTTCCTCAAGTGGTGAAATAAAGAGATATACAAGCCGACGAGAGTCGGTTTTTTTGTGCCCAAATATCTCAGGTAGGTGCAGGTTTACCCTGCGATCTTTTACGAAAGTTGAAGACGACGGCGCTCAGAGATTCACTACTGCATGATTAAACTCCCGAAACACTTTTCATTTTTTTTCTGACTGATACCCTAATTGCGTATTTATTTAGAGAAAGCGTTATATGTTTCAATCACTCAGAATTTGTTTACTGCTTGTTTTTTGTTGTGTTCCTTTAACTGTTGAAGCGCTTACATTAGGTGCTGAGCGCGCAGATGAGTATTTACCTGTGTTAAAAGGTAAGCGCGTCGGATTAATCGTAAACCAAACATCCCGCGTTGACGACCAGCATCTAGTTGATTACTTACTTAATAAAGAAGTGGATGTTAAAAAGGTCTTTGCACCGGAACACGGTTTTCGTGGTAATTATGATGCGGGTGCTAAAGTCGATGATGCAAAGGATGTGAAAACTGGGCTACCAATCATTTCGCTTTATGGCAGTAATAAAAAGCCAAGGCCTGAGCAGCTCAAAGATATCGATGTGCTTATTTTTGATATTCAAGATGTGGGGTTGCGCTTTTATACATACATCAGCACTATGCACCTCGCGATGGAAGCTGCAGCCGATGCAAATATTGAATTTTGGGTTTTTGATAGGCCAAATCCAAATATTGCGTATGTTGATGGCCCATTATTAGAAAAACTATTTCAATCTTTTGTTGGTATGCATCCCATTCCTGTATTGCATGGCATGACCGTTGGCGAACTGGCAACTATGATTAAAGGAGAGGGGTGGTTAACCTCGCTTAAAGCGCCACAGTTACGAGTGTTTCCAATGCGAAACTATAGTGGCAGCACTGAATATAGATTGCCGATCCCGCCAAGTCCTAACCTACCAAACCAACAAGCAATCTACTTGTATCCATCTTTGTGCTTTTTTGAAGCGACACCTATTTCTGTTGGTCGTGGAACGAATTTTCCATTTCAAGTTTTTGGCTACCCAGATCCTAAATTGGGTGAGTTTCAGTTCACTCCTCGACCAGTGCTAGGCGCGGCTTCTAATCCTAAATTAAACGGTGTGACTGCGTTTGGTCAGGATTTAAGAAACAGCAATGTACGAGGTTTTGATCTAACTTGGTTTGTTGCTGCATACGCGCAGTTCAAGCACGAGAATAAAGCGTTTTTTCAGTCCCCCGATTTTCTCGATAAGCTTGCTGGCACGGACAAAATCCGCAAAGCCATTGAGTCTGGCCAATCAGCATTAGAGTTGAGAAAACTGTGGCAGCAGGATGTACAAGGTTTTTTAAAGCAGCGGAAAAAGTATTTATTATATCCGAGGTAGTATTGGGTTTTTGCTAGAGGTAAACGGCAGTGAAAGTCTGCCGTTAGAGGTTTACATCTTACTCGCTACGCAATATTTGCATGTTTTCATTGGCCTTATCCACACGTTTTTGCCAATGTAGGTTAGATTGCGTAAGTGCCGTGAATAAAACATCAATAAGGTAGGCCTGAGAAGTACGAGACAGCATACCTGAATGTTTAAGTGGTTCCCCTTCATTAATGCAATATAGTATCGCATCCGCCATTTCTGCGAGTGAGTGGCTACCGTAACGTGAAATGGCGAGACATTTACAGCCATTATCCAATGCTTGATTAGTCAAGGTTAGCAAGCTCTTGCTGGTTCCTGTATTGCTGATCACAATTAAAAGATCGTCTTTCCCCATTGTTGCAATAAAGCTAGAGGCGCTGATTTCATCAACTTGAGCAATCGCAGGTATACCAAGCTTTTGGAGTTTCCAAGTTAAATCCTGTGCCATCGTGAAAGTGCTACCAAGTGCACATACGATGACTTTTCGTGCATTTTTCACTAACTGAATTGCGTTTTCGAACTGTTTTGCTGAGTTCAATTTTCGAGTTTCGGAAATAACATTTTGCTGTTTTAGTTGTAGTTTATCTGCGATCAACTCGATAGAATCATTGCTGGAAATTAACTCATCAATTGGGGCGCTATTGTCTGTTTGCTCATTGAGCGCATCAACAACGGCAAGTTTAAAAGCTGGAAATCCTTTATAACCCAACTTTTGGGCAAATTTTACGACGCTAGATTGGCTGACACCTGCTTCGCGTGCCAGTTCAACAGAGGAAAGCGCACGGATTTTATCGCCCGAGTTCAAGGTAAAGTCAGCAAGCTTTGCCTCACTATTAGATAGTGATGGACGAAGTGCTTTTATTTTGACAAATGTAGACATACGATACTCAATCCGAACTAATTTAATCTGTCCATATTATAGGTTCAATTGGAACGTTACGATAGACCAAAAAGGAATATCATTGCACAAAACACACTCATTGTACCAGTATTGGGGTTAAATGTTGACTTAAATTTAATTTAGTCGCAAAGACTTGGTGTTTTAAACCGCTTAACTTAAGCTAAGTGTTTTGAATTTGTAGACTAAACTATATGGCTTGGTACTCGATTTTGCCACCTTTGATTGCAATTGCAGTCGTGTTTTGGCGTAAAGAAGTAATTATCGCATTGATTTTAGCGCTAGTTTCTTCCGAATTTTTGTTAGCTTTACATGGCCAGCAGTCGTTAGTTGCAGGCACATTTGTGGGCAGTATTGAACGTATTATCGAGGTTGCAACATCGGCAGGTAACAGTCGGATCTTGATTTTTAGCATAGTGATCGGTGCATTGCTCGCCTACATACGAGAGTCAGGCGGTGTTGCAGCAACGGTGAATATGTTGCTTAATCGAGGTGTTGCTAAGAGTAAACGTCAGGTTGGCTTATTGACTATGTTTACAGGCACGGCGGTGTTCATCGAATCAAATATGAGCGTGCTAACCTCAGGAATTGTTGCAAGGGGACTATTTGATAAGTTCAAAATGAGCCGAGCTCGTTTGGCTTACATTATCGATAGTACTAGCGCTCCTGTATGTATTTTGATTTTACTTAATGGCTGGGGCGCTTATGTTCTTGGACTGCTGAGCAACTATGAACTTGAGCAATCAGCAGTGAGCATTTTATGGGGGAGTGTCGCGTTTAATTTTTACGCAATTATCGCGCTGTTAATTGTTCTCTATACGATTGTCTTTGATAAGGTCCATGGACCGATGAAGAGTGAAGAGCAAGAGTTAAAGCACCATACGGGTGAATTAAGTAGTGGGCCGAGCGCCACCAAGTCGCGTTATATGCTGATCCCTTTATTGACGCTGATTGTGAGTATGATTGGGTTTATGTTTTGGACAGGCGATGGTGTATTGGCAAATGGTAGCGGCTCTAAGTCAGTACTTTATGCCACAATCTTAGCTTCAACGGTTGCGTACTTGCTGCTTTTGACTGGCAAGAGGTTTAGTCATCACGAACTAATGGATGTTGGATTTAAGGGGATGGGGGAGCTGCTACCACTGGTAAGCATTGTGTTGCTCTCTTTGACCTTAGGTGCAAGTCTAAAAGAGTTGGGAACTGGGACTTTTGTCGCGTCTTTAGTTGGTGACTATCTGCCTATTTACTTGATAGTGCCAGTGCTCTTTATTACTGGTGCAATCATGTCATTTACAACCGGTACGTCGTGGGGCACCTTTGCCATATTAATACCGATTGGTGTGCCACTTATTCAAGCGCTTGGCTTACCGCCGTCACTCGTACTTGGAGCTATCTTAAGTGGCGGTATATTTGGCGACCACTGCTCGCCTATCTCTGATACCAGCGCAGTATCGGCACTGGCATCAGGATGTGATTTATTAACTCATGTTAAAACCCAACTCCCCTATGCACTGGTGGGGGGCGTATTAGCTATTACCAGCTTCTTTATTGCTAGCCTTATTATGATTTAAGAGCGCCTGTTAGGGGCAAGCCAAAACTTGGTGTTGCCCCATACTCTCAATTGCAATTATTTGACCTTTTTCGGCGGTCGACAGTGCGAGCATAACGGGTGTATTAAAATTGATAACACTGGTTTTTGATTGTGGCATAGCACTAAGTAAACTCTCTTTTAACTCGATTAGAGTACGAGTATTACATTCCTCAATCAACCAAGCGTTGTCGTTAATCGCAACCAATCTACCGTAACGTTGCTCTTGAACTCGCTGCTTTGCGACTTCAAATTGGGCATCTAATACTTTCTTTTGTTCATCTATCCGAGCTAGATATTGGCCTTGTGTTAGCTCATGCGTTTCGATGTGCTGAAAGTTGCCATAACTCACTAAATGTGCACTTGAATTGTATTCTTTATTAAAATTAAAATCTTGATTCTGGTACCACAAGGTGAAAAGTAAGGCGAGTGAACAAGTAACTGCGCTCCACTGCCATGTTTCTACGCGACTGAGATAGTGATGGATAAAGCTCACCACCCGTACCTTGACGCGAGCTGCCAGTGTTAGCGGTTTGTTCTGTTTATTAGCTTGATAAGCTTCTTTCAGTTTTACGTCAAATTCATCTAAATTACTCATGCTCTTCACTCACCTGAGACTTAATAGTCTCTTTTGCGTATCTAATTCGAGTTTTCACAGTTTCTTGTGTGGCCCCGACAATTTGGGCTATCTCAGCTAAGCTGAACCCTTCTAACTGTAGGCTTAGCGCTTCTTTTTGTAATAAAGGAAGCGCAGCTATTTGCTGGTATAGCCACGACTGTTCAGAGGTCTTAGTGAGCGCGTCGGTGCTAATGGTGCCTACTTTACTGTTAGTAAGCTCCGAGAGTTTATCTGATGCTCTAATAGAGTCGATTAACAAGTTACGTGCAATTTGAAACAGGTAAGCTTTGGGGTGACCCTGTTGTCGATAAGAGCTCTTCTTTTCGATGACTTTAAGCCATGTTTTCTGGCATATATCTTCTGCCGATGCTGTCTGTGTTTGTGTTCTTAGAAAGTGAAATAAATCACTTTGATAGCGCTCAATGACTTGCTCTAGGTACTTCACTTTACCCGTCGTAGCATACTCATAGAGCGGATCTACTATATTGCTGGTGGCGCGAATGCGCCACATTTTCAGGCTACTCAGCATAGGCAATTCCACGTCGTTATACCAATTTGTGTTGTTCAGTGATTTACTTTGGAGTTAACCTCTCAAATTGGTTGGATACTTATCTACTGTTATTTATTGTTGTAATGTAAATTCCAACACAACACGTTGAGCGTATTGTGATTGTGGCTTTCCGTCAACGATGAGCGGTCTGTATTTCCATTTTCTCAGTGCTCTTATAGCGGCCTGGTTAAATACTCTTTTGGGTTCTGCATTTGTTACTCTAACATCAAATACTTCACCTTGTGGAGAAATGGTAAACTCCATTTCAACCCAGCCTTCCACTCCGTCTCTTGCGGCTGCTGGTGGGTAGTTAGGGTTGCTTCTAACAAGTGGAGTCGCTTGCCCATCAGTGTTTAGTTTTAGTGTCATAGTATTAGTGAATTTACCTAAATTGATATCAGGTGCTTCATTACTAATTTGTAGGTTATTTCCTATATCAACAATATTTTCAACTGGTCTAACAGGCGCAACCATGGGCTTGGGTGGTTCAGGTCTTGTGCTTTTCTCCGCTACAGGAGAGTCCTCTTTGTCTGTTGCTATCGTAAGGTCAAATACCTCTATATCTACAATTGGACGCGTTAACTCTTGAGAAACTAAATTTTGCATAAAACTGAAAGTAGCAAAAGTAATCACAATTGCGCCAGCAAATGAAAACGCAAGTTTTAGAATCGTTGAATTCGGTTGTTTAAATGTCGTTAATGTTGTCATGATTTCATCCCCAGTATGATATTTCATATATAGAACGTTTGGGTAAATGAAACAGGGTGAAAGTTTTTAGATTTTTTTGATATGTATCTTGGTTCGGTTGCAGGCTATGGATTACAATGCACGAAAAGCAGAACACATATTTTATTTTTCGTGATCATCATAGGTAGTTATGAAGTTAGTTGAGATCAATAAAGCGCGTTATCGCAAACATTTAAATCAAGTAATTATTGCCTGTGTTGTGGCTTTGACTATCGGCAGTTTAGGTATTGCTCAGTTATTGATCCAGCTATTTCCTGACGCCGATGGCAGTCACTTTCATTGGAATTTAACTGGTGTGGCAGCGACCTGCATCGTCATTGGACTTGTGCTTAAAAAGTATAAAGCGCACCCTTTTATGACCGAGGTCAGTTATGTGTGGGACTTAAAGCAGTCACTGAACAAAATTACCCGTAAAATGTCGAAGTTAAAGCAGGCTGCACAGCAAGGTGATGTGGACGCGATGACGGCAATACAGTATAGCTATGCAGGGTCTCGTCAACTGTGGCAACTGGATGACAACACCATAACAATGGATGATTTAGCGGTGTGGCAAGCGGAGCTAGATGCGCTTGCGTCCAAGTATCAGGTTGAAATAAAAGCAGAAAATTACCACGAAGTGCTTTTACAAAAATACTAACCGAGTGAGTTAGATTAAGTTTATAAATTTTCACAATTTTTAATGTGACACTTTTGTTTCATGTCGGTAATATAGCAAGCCAATTTTTTCTATTAAAGGAACGGGTTGGTTGTGCTATTACGTCATCGTTTACACCAGTTTGGCTGGTTGGTTCTTATCAATTCTCTTTTCTCAATCTTAATTACCATAAATGTCGTAAATACAAACCCTGTCGATTATCACGGATTGACGCTATTCTATGCTTCTATATCGACATGGAGCCACATGGCTTTGCTCACGGCTTTAGTGAGTATTGTGGCTATGCCGATAATATTGTTACGGTCAAATAAAGTAAGGTTTTTTTGCTTTGCTTTATTCTATGCATTGTTTTTTGTAGCGCTTATTGCGAATAGCTTGTGCTTTGAGCTTTACAAATTTCATATTAATGGTGTTATTGTTGATATGTTGCTTGCCGGGCAAGTTATAGAATTTTCTCCAATAGCGTGGACTCAAGCGATCGTTATTTTTATTGTGATATTTGTTTTCCAGTTTTATCTTGCAACGTGGCTGAGTAAACCCCGAACTGTTATGAAGTTGCGGCTTGGTCGAAAGTTTACCAGTGTGACCGTTATAGCGCTGTTGGCGAGTAACACAATGCATGCTTGGGCGAGTGCGACGGTATATCAACCGATTACGGGGTTCAGTAAATACTTACCATTTTTTAAACCAGCTACAGCAAACTCCTTCATGCGTAAATACGGTCTTGTTGACGAGGAGGCACTGGCACAGCAAAAGTCTATGTCTTTAACACAAGGACAATTTAACTATCCGTTACAACCTATTGAAGTAGAGCCAGTTGAAAAGCCTCTCGATATTGTTTTTGTGGTACTAGATTCTTGGCGTTATGATGCTTTCACGGCACAAGTTACTCCGAATATTTGGCGGTTCTCACAGCAGGGAGTGGTCTTCAATCAACATTTCTCCACAGGTAATTCTACACGAACGGGGATCTCTGGACTGTTTTATGGTTTGCCAGGCACTGCTTGGCAGGATATTTACAATAATCGAGTTACGCCATTATTGATGGATAGAATGCGCGATTTGGGTTATCAATTTGGGATATTTTCGTCTGCACAACTGGTTCGCCCAGAGTTTAATGAAACCGTGTTTGCTCGCATTGAGGGACTAAAAACGCATACAAAAGGCGATGACGTATTAGCGCGAGATAAGCAGGTCACAAAAAACTGGTCTTCTTGGTACACAAAGCGAGATCCAAATAAGCCTTCATTTAGCTTTATTTTCTATGACGCAATCCATGGCTATGCAGTTCCTGAGGGTTACCATGCTGGGTTTGAGCCAATGCACGGCCCCATTAATCATATGTTGTTGGACAACAATTATGATAGAGAACCAATTTTAAATCGTTATCTGACCAGTACACACTTTGTAGACAGTCTCGCTGCATCGGTATTAGAGCAACTCGATATAGAAAATACACTTGTGATCATTACTTCTGATCACGGTGAAGAGCTTAATGACAACAAGCTTAATTACTGGGGACACAATAGTAATTTTACGGAACCACAGATAAAAGTGCCATTTGTTGTGGTTGGGCCAAAAAGCGAAAAGTGGCAGCATTGGCAAGCCTCAGATGTGGTGACCAGTCATTTAGACGTGGTACCGACGTTGATGAACGAGTACTTGGGGGTCAAAAGTACGCCTAAAGATTATAGCGCGGGTTATAACTTAACTGGACCGGTTAAACAGAGAAATTGGTTACTACTTAGCAGCTATAATAAATATGCGGTTGTGAGTAAGCAGCAAATTATTGAAGTTTCACCCATGGGAACCTATGAGTTGCTCGACCCAGCGAACAAGCCATCTGAACAAGAGCCTAATTTTGAGTATATTCAAGAGGCAATGCAGCAGATAAGCCACTTTCAGTAAATACAAGTAAATTATGTATGCTGATGGGCTGCTGTGTTGTTCATCAGTACACACTAACGCGAGCTATAGTCTCTAAGCGCTTAACGAGTAGAATTGAAAGGCATTTTTCTTGTCTTTTTTGACCGTATACATAGCGACATCAGCACATTCAATTAATTGACTTAATTCAACCGCGTCCCTTGGGTAAGTTGCGATACCTATGCTCGCACCAACTCGTAGTGGTTGTGATTTCCCTTCGGGCGTTTGCCAAATCATTTCAGTGTTTATCGCCGCTAGCAGACTTTCTGCGATACGCTGCAATTTTTCATTTTTGGCGCAGTGCAAGGCAATCAAGAATTCATCTCCCCCCCAGCGGCAAACCACATCTTGTTCTCTAACCTGAGCGCTAATCTGTAAAGCGATATGTTTTAGCATCGCGTCACCAGCGTTGTGGCCATAAATGTCATTGATTGGCTTAAATTCATCCAAATCAATAATAAAGAGGCTAAAGGGAGCTTCGTTATCTAACCACTCGTTGATTTTTATTTCAGTACCATGACGATTATAAAGGCCAGTAAGTTTATCGCGACTTGCTTTTCTATTGAGCTCATGAAACACAGTTTTCCGTAGGGTGATGTCTGACAATAAGATTTGTAAGTAGAAATGCCCACCGCTTTCGACTCTCAACATGATAATGCTCAACCATACAGGTTGTTCGGTTAACGGATTAATGAATTCAAACTCTGACTGGGTTGGTTGGTTTAACTCCAGTGTATGCTCAGTGAAAGTATAAAGAATATCTGGAGTCGTGCAGTACCGACCAAAGCTTTCTGGGAAATATTCATCAAGGTCAATAGCCATGCCAGCCAGTAAATCACAGGCTGCATCGTTAGCTAAGATGACTTCGCCTTTATCTTTTACCAATAAAGTGGGAGAGGAAGATCTTTCAAACATGAGCCGAAAGCGCTTCTCTAGCACTTCAATATCAGCTCTTAGTTGCCGTTCTTGCTCAAACATAGAAGCGGTTTTGGCAATAAGTTGATTGGCATTACTCGCAATGTCGCCGATTTCACTCGATCTGTGTCCTCTTGGCACGACTAAATTCAAAGGTGTTCCAGGAATAACTGTCGCTATCTGACTGCTCAAGTTGCTTAGGGGTTTTGTCACTATGAAATGTGTTACAACAGTGAAGATGATCAAGATAGGGATGATTACGACCAGTAAGGTTTGAACGCTTGAACGTGCGATTTCTCTAGCATTTTGTTCGATAAAAACGGAGTTTGGTTGTATATAGATCTCACCAACAACTTCGCTCAATAAAAATGGATGATTAAGTTTAATAATAGTGGCATCTTGTGGCCTAAACCCTACACTCTGAGCAAGCCATTTTGCTTCACTCTTAATTGCAGCCGAAGAAATAACGTCATTACTGACTAGGCCATTAATAACTTCTACAGCAAGATCTTTATCATTGAGATAAGTCGCAATAGAAGAGGAGGATGAAACAGTTTGGCCAATTTGCCCGATAATAGTAGTAGAGCGCCGAAGCTCACGGTCAAAAATATGGTCGTGATATAACTTAGCGTAAAGCATCGAAAAAATAAAAGTCGAGACAACAAGCACGAGTGCCAGTCGCACGATCAACCCATACTTAGTCATTGATTTGATAGATTACCTTCACATCACCTGTTACAAAGTCTGCTGGAACATAGCCGATTGCATTTGGAATATTTCTAACATTTTCAAGTATAGCCGACGGTGAGGAAAATGACTGTGGGGGAGAAACTTTACCGCTGAACTTTATTCTCGACCAATAGGCGTTGATTTGGCTCTCATTGCGTCCTGTCAGTGCCAGAAAAAAAGGGCCTCTTAAAGGGTGAGATTTTTCGTAGTCATAGGTCACAGCCATATCGCCGTTGGGAAAGGCAACGTATTTTCCCATGTACATGTCGATGAGCTGACGCTGAGATATAGAGTCAACAGGGTTGTCTTTGTTAACAATGACCGCAATATCAGCAGTTGCCGAGAATGGATAAGAAATTAGGACGAAAACAATAGAAAGTAACTTACCCATCAGAACACCCAATTAAAGCTAAGCGTAAAGGTGTTGAACGAGAGGTCGGGATCATCAAACTGGTCAATGTGATGAAGATAGAAAGCGCTTGGCAAGTGATCGGCTGATGTATGTTTCCAGTTGAGCTTTAAAGCTAATGTCGGGCTTAGCTCACGTCTCCAAGTAACCGAGGTGCTATACTGATCCAGCTGATAAAAGCCAGAATGCATGGAGGCGGCTTCATAAATTTGCATTAACTCGGGTAATGGAACAAGTGGACCTGGCTCTACTCTCTCTTCGTTGTCGGATTTAGCAAGTGAGTAAGTGAAAGACAAGGTGTCTAAATCGAAACGCTTACCCAATGTGATATAACCTGCTTTTAAGCGATTAAGTACGCTGGAATTTGAATCCGTCAAAGATATTTCACTTTGTACCAACCACTTCGAGTCATCGTATCTCATGCTGAACGCACTATAAGTAAAGCGTTTATCGAGGATATTCAATGATTCGATCAGCTCATTTCTTGTTGGCCAAACTTGTAACGGAACTTGTGACAAAGCGTCACGTAATTGCCGTTGCTGCTGGTGTTCATTTGCTGACTTTGTCGTTGTGTAGTTGGCTCTAAACAGCCAGTTTAACGTTTCGTATTGTATCGCCACGCCTAAGATAGACTTGAGCTCTACATTCCAAAAAAAATCATTATCACTATATATAGGAGATTTGGAACGCCCCCAGTATGTTTTGATGCTGGCTATGCCTTGATGAAGTGGTGCGCGATATTGCAAGTCAACACCGTCCAAGTTTTGATGAGGAATAATAGAATAAAACTCGACAGGCGGATGCTCCATATCCATTGAATAGCCAATATCACGATATTCAGTCATTAAAAATAGGTCTAACCCGGTGCGTCCTGCGCGAAATTGCCAGTTTGAATTTAGGTTGTAGCGTAGAAAAGCTAGTTTGATTGCATTGTTAACTCGATCATCACGCTGCTCTTTTAAAAGCAATTGGCCAACAAGCTCTACATTATCATTTGCATGCCACTCGGCCTGTAGACCCAAAGAAGAAAATGAAAAGTCGAGCTCATCTTTGGTGACACCACTTGGTTGAGAGATGGTCTCTCTAATTTTGGCTGTGTGTGAATCTGTTTTAACCGCTTTGAGTGTAGCGAAGCCGCTGAAATCAATGTCAGAGCTGTAGCTAAACGTGGTTGAAAATAATAGTAGGCAGATAAAAACAGAGCGCATGAGATATATACGTTTTCGCTTTCCTTTTTATACAGCCTAGTTCGAATTTTGACATTTACCAATGCGATGTTCGTCTCGCCCTTGTATAATGATGCAAGAGACACCATATCCCATTTATGGTAACATATTGTTATATTATCACATTAGGCAAGATTGAGACGTGGCAGAAGTAAGAGCGAGAGTCGGGCTGAAAGTAGGGCAGCACAGTAACATCCCTGCAGAAATAGTTTCATTTTCTGGGCTAAAAGATGGTCAAGAACACGTTGCGCTAGTATTTAATGGCGCAGACAGTCAGCAGCAAATTCCCCTAATCCGTATGCACTCTGAGTGCTTGACTGGCGATGTCTTTCATTCTTCTCGTTGTGATTGTGGCGAACAATTAAATGAGTGCATCGAGACGATGCATAAACAGGGCGGCATATTACTATACTTGCGCCAAGAAGGTCGTGGCATTGGTTTATACAATAAAATCGATGCTTATGTATTGCAATCACAAGGGATGAACACCTACGAGGCAAACAACCACCTCGGCTTTGAAGATGACTTAAGAGATTTCTCTGATGCCGTGTTGATGCTTCAGGCGCTCGGATTAAACCACGTTAAGTTAATGACGAATAATCCTAGAAAGCTAAAGGCGTTGAGAAATGCAGGTATTATCGTCGATGAAGTGGTTGGCACTCAGGCGCATGTTAAAGCAGGGGTTTCTGGTAATGAACAATATCTAAAAACTAAGATTCAACATGGTGCCCACATGCTCGATATCAAAAAGATATCAAAAGCTGATTAGCCCAATCGCATAGAACCATTATTACAAGCCAACTAGATAACTGCTCCGGTTGGCTTGAAGCACCAAACACTTAATTTTCATTTTTAACTCCTCAAACTCAAGATGTTTAAATAGGTTACGTTAACTGTCAGTATTTACCTAAAATATGCGAAAAAGCGCTGATAAATACGCCTTTCATGGCTTTTCACCCGACGTGGTAATCAGTATAATCGAAGGCGTTATAGCTTAAATTAAGTGGACTATGTCGACACCAATTAGAACATTCAAAGCAAGCATGGGCGTGCAGTGGCTAAAAGCCGGGTGGGCAATTTTCAAAACCCAGCCTATGACTTTCATGCTGATGTATATTTTCATGGCAGTAGTAAGTTTATTGCCTCTGTTCGCACCTATTTTTCATATTATCGCTGCATTGTCTGGTCCTTTCTTAAGCGCTGGTTTCTATCTTGCTGTCATCAATAAACAGATCGATAAACCCATAAAATTGGCTGATATCTTTGAGCCTTTTGCAGCAAAAGGGCGGCGATTAAATTTGTTCCGCGTTGGTATATATCAAATGGCAGGTGCACTGTTGCTGACTATGGTTGCCGGTGTGCTATTCAGTGATGTAGCGACTGCGCTCGAGAGTGTTGGCCCAAACACGGATCCGAATGAACTTATCGGACTCATCGCGAGCAATATTAGTTTTGCCGAAGTTGCAGTATTTGTGATTGCACAATCGGTCATTATGATGGCCTTTGCTTTTGTCGTGCCGCAGGTCTTTTTCCAGGGTGAGAAACGTATTTTTCACGCGATGAAGTGCTCGCTTGCCGCTTTTTATCATAATATGGCTGCGCTGAGTATTTACGGCTTAGTCGTCGCCGCACTTATCGTCGCGTCTATACCGCTGTCTATGATCCCTGCAATTATAATCATGCCGGTCGCGATGATAGGTTTTTTTGTTTCTTTTCAGGCGATGTTTATGCCAATCGTCGTTGAAAAGAAAGAAAATGATGAGAACGCTGACATCTCTCAGTCTGACTCAGGACGCTTTGACGCCTGATGGACGAACAAGAAATTAAAAAGCTAAAAAACTATGCGGTTTGGTTATTGTCGAGACAAGAGTACTCTGAGTCAGGATTGACGCAAAAACTACTGCAGAAAGGGGCTACAGCGGCAGTCGCAGAGCAATTGGTGTCTTGGCTAAAATCGCTCGATTACGTTAATGACGACCGCTATGCAGAGAGCTTTCTAAACCGCCAGATTGCAAAAGGACTTGGAGAAAAGCGTGTATTAATGGATGCAGGGCAAAAGGGGGTGAGCCGAGAGGTTCTGCATACACTAATTGCTGAGCGCGAAATTGATTGGTACATGCAAGCCGCAAAAACCTATGAAAAAAAGTACGGTATTTGCGCACAACCGATAGAATATAAAGAAAAAACTAAGCGCGTGCGTTACATGAGTTATCGTGGCTTTAGTTTTGATGAAATAGATTTTGCAATTGAAGCTGCAATGACAGCAGCAGAGCAAGAAGAAATAAAGGGTGAATGATCACATGCAGCATATGACTACCGCACAAATCAGGCAAAGCTTTTTAGATTTCTTTGCTAAACAACAGCACCAAGTGGTGCCTTCAAGCTCGTTAATTCCGGGTAATGATGCCACCTTACTGTTCACCAATGCTGGAATGGTGCAGTTTAAAGATGCTTTCTTGGGAGCGGAAAAGCGCCCTTATACGCGAGCAACTAGTTCACAGCGCTGTGTTCGTGCGGGTGGTAAACATAATGACCTTGAAAACGTAGGTTATACCGCAAGACACCACACTTTCTTCGAAATGCTAGGTAACTTTAGCTTTGGTGATTATTTTAAAACCGACGCAATTAAGTTTGCTTGGGGTTTCCTCACGGATGTAATTAAGCTGCCAAAAGAAAAGCTATTGGTCACCATTTATCATGAAGATGATGAAGCATTTGATATTTGGTCAAAACAAGTTGGTGTTCCAGAAGACAGGATCATCCGTATTGCGACGGCGGATAACTTTTGGTCAATGGGCGACACGGGTCCTTGCGGTCCTTGCTCTGAAATCTTTTATGACCACGGTGAGCACATTTGGGGTGGACCTCCGGGCTCACCAGAAGAGGACGGTGATCGCTTCATTGAGATCTGGAACTTAGTATTCATGCAGTACAACCGTCATGCTGACGGCACCATGGAACCGCTGCCAATGCAGTCGGTCGATACCGGAATGGGCCTTGAGCGTATCTCTGCAATTATGCAGGGTGTGCACTCAAACTATGAGATTGACTTGTTCCAAGCGCTGATAAAAGCTGCTGCAAAAGTAACAGATGCACAAGATTTAGAAGATAAATCATTACGTGTGGTTGCTGACCACATTCGTTC
The DNA here is from genome assembly GCF_022398435.1 of Pseudoalteromonas sp. Isolate6. NCBI lineage: Bacteria > Pseudomonadati > Pseudomonadota > Gammaproteobacteria > Alteromonadales > Pseudoalteromonadaceae > Pseudoalteromonas > Pseudoalteromonas sp. Isolate6. The sequence goes on from NZ_JAKEVK010000003.1 coordinate 30,599, forward strand.
GTGTGCGTTCCTTATTGCTGACGGCGTTATGCCATCGAATGAAGGCCGTGGTTACGTGCTGCGCCGTATTATTCGTCGTGCAGTTCGTCACGGTAATAAACTCGGTGCAAAAGGGGCCTTCTTCTATAAACTAGTTGCCGCACTCGCTGAGCAAATGGGTGAAGCTTACCCTGAACTAGTGAAGCAACAAGCGATTATCGAAAAAGTATTACGCATTGAAGAAGATCAGTTTGGTAAAACTCTAGACCGCGGTTTGACTATCCTAGAAGACAGCCTTGCAGGTATTGAAGGCGACGTTATTCCAGGCGATCTGGTGTTCAAACTCTACGATACTTATGGTTTCCCTGCGGACTTAACTGCGGATGTGGCGCGTGAGCGTTTTATGACGATAGACGAGCGCGGCTTCCAAGCATGTATGGAAGAGCAGCGTAAAAAAGCGCAAGCGGCTGGCAAGTTCGGTGCAGATTACAACGAGCGCTTGAAGTCTGATAAAAACACTGACTTTAAAGGCTATGACGCTGAGCACTATACCGGCACTGTGGTTGAAATCTTTAAAGAAGGCCAACACACCAATACGTTAGAAGATGGTGAACAAGGTGTGGTTATCCTTGACCGCACGCCTTTCTATGCTGAGTCAGGTGGCCAAGTTGGTGATACGGGTGTACTAAAAGTAGCTAACGGCGAGTTTGTAGTTACTGACACGCAAAAGCTAGGTAATGCATTTGCACACCATGGCCATGTGGTTGGCCGTATTGGTGTTAACGATAAAGCCGATGCACGTATTGACGCAGAGCGTCGCGAGAGAGTGAAGAAAAACCATACTGCAACTCACTTGGTCCACAAAGCACTGCGCGATTTACTGGGCGATCACGTAACACAAAAAGGCTCGTTAGTATTACCAGATCGTCTTCGTTTCGACTTCTCGCATTTTGAAGGCGTCACTAAAGCACAATTGCAGCAAGTAGAAGATGCAGTGAACGCAGAAATCCGCCGCAACTTTGCTTTACAAACTGAGTTGATGGATATCGATGCTGCTAAAGACAAAGGTGCGATGGCGCTATTTGGCGAGAAGTATGACGATGAAGTTCGAGTCGTATCAATCGGAGAGTACTCAATTGAACTTTGTGGTGGTACACACGTGAAACGCGCAGGTGATATTGGCCTATTCAAAATTGTCTCAGAAGGGGGTATCGCAGCAGGTGTTCGTCGTATCGAAGCAGTAACAGGTGCTGATGCTATCGCTTATGTTAATGAGCAAGAACAGGTGCTTTCTGAAATCGCGGCTTTGGTTAAGGGTGATACCTCATCTGTGCTAGAAAAAGTATCAGCGCTGCTTGAAAAGTCAAAAGGCCTTGAAAAGCAAGTTGCTCAGCTAAACGACAAACTAGCAAGTGCAGCGGGTGCAACGCTGCTTGACTCTGTAACGGAAGTGAATGGGATAAAATTACTCGTTGCAAACGTTGCAGGAACCGAGTCTAAAGCACTGCGTGGCATGGTAGATGATCTGAAGAACAAGATTGGTTCAGGCGTTATCGCGCTGGGTGTAGCGAATGGCGATAAAGTAAGCCTAATCGCTGGCGTAACAAAAGACTTAGTAGGTCAAGTTAAAGCAGGTGAGCTAGTTAATCACATGGCTTCTCAAGTCGGTGGTAAAGGTGGCGGTCGTCCTGATATGGCACAAGCTGGTGGCTCACAACCAGAAAACCTAGACGCAGCACTAAACAGTGTTCCAACTTGGTTAAATGAAGTAACGCAGTAATCAGCAAGTGGCGCTGATTGTACAAAAGTTTGGTGGCACCTCGGTGGGTTCGGTAGAGCGTATTGAGGCTGTTGCCGAACACGTTATCAAAACACAACAACAAGGCCACCAAGTGGTGGTCGTGTTGTCTGCAATGTCAGGCGAGACAAACCGTCTTATTTCCCTTGCCCAACAAATTGATGCACGTCCAAGTTCTCGTGAGCTAGATGTGTTGATCACCACTGGCGAACAAGTTTCTATCGCGTTATTGGCGATGGCCATCATTAAGCGTGGGCATTCTGCCGTGAGCTTACTTGCCGATCAGGTTGGTATTAAAACCGATAACATGTTCTCTAAAGCGCGGATCACGGAAATAGACACGACCCGCTTAAAGCAAGAGCTTGAGCATAACCGAATAACCATTATTGCCGGATTTCAAGGACGCGATGAAGAAGGCAATATCACCACGTTGGGGCGTGGTGGTACAGATACCTCAGCAGTTGAAATCGCAGGGGCTTTGCAAGCAGACGAATGTCAGATATATACTGATGTCGACGGTGTGTACACTACCGATCCACGAATAGAGCCAAATGCAAGGCGTTTATCACATATTACTTTTCCTGAGATGTTGGAGCTGGCAAGTGTTGGCGCTAAAGTTTTGCAGATCCGCTCGGTTGAAGCGGCCGGTCGATACAATGTACCACTGCGCGTACTTTCTTCGTTTTCTCCCGATAACGGCACCTTAATTAGCTATGAGGAAGGTAAGATGAAAAACACTAAAGTGGTCTCTGGGGTAGCGAGTGTCAAAGACGAAGCACTTATCCTAGTTAACAATGTCGATGCAAAACCTAGTAATCTTGCCAATATACTTTCGCTTCTTGGTGAGCATAATATTGAAGTCGATATGATTAACCATTTGAACCACAGTGAGAAAAAAATAGACTATGCTTTTACTGTGCACACAAATGATTGTATTCTGGCGGAAGAAGTTTTAGCGCAACATGCACAAAATTTAGGTGGCGCAACCGTAGAGGTTAATGCTAACGTGGCAAAAATCTCAGTGGTTGGCATCGGGATGAAATCTCATTCAGGTGTTGCTGGTCTCTTTTTTATGGCATTGGCCGAAGAAAATATTCACACTCTATTAGTATCCACATCAGAGATAAAAATCTCGGCACTGGTAGAAGAAAAATATTTAGAGCTAGCTGTTCGGGCTTTACATGCCAAATTCGGATTGGAAAGTACTGAGTAAAAGAAGTTTTTGCTTACTTTTCTAGGAACTTTTATTTAAAATGGATTTGACGCGGAATCTTTTAAATTTTGGAATAACAGGAGCAAGAGAATGCTAATACTAACTCGTCGAGTAGGTGAAACCCTGATGATTGGTGATGAAGTGACTGTAACAGTACTAGGTGTTAAAGGTAACCAAGTACGTATTGGTGTAAATGCGCCTAAAGATGTTTCAGTTCACCGTGAAGAAATTTACATGCGAATTCAGGCTGAAAAATCTAGCCCAGGCAATATGTAATTGACCAAATACTGAATTACGATGCTAGTTAACATGATTTAACTAGCAAAAAAACCCCGCGGCTGCGGGGTTTTTTATTTCTGGCTTTGCCCAGATAAAAAGGTAATTGCTTCTTCGCTAAGTCCAGATTTACTGATATAGCTCGGTTTATTTTGGTGAAACACCAAAAAACCTCTGTCTGTTTCGACGAGTTTATCTAAGTCGTCAAATGGGTAAGAAAATTCGGCATGTGTTGCCTTGGTACTAATGCCAGTTTTAGTGATTGAAACTTCAACGGTATTACCAGCTGCGCGAGAATATGCTTGCCTTATCACCCACCACGCTTTGCGATAATAGAAAGCAACGCATTCAACCACAGCTAGTAAAATAAGAAAGTTTCCGACGTAATGCTCTTGCAAACCGTAAATTGCAAACAGCCCCAACGCAATTAGCAGTACAAGGAGACCATATTTCGGTTTAACCGCAAGCCCATTAGCTTCAGATTCTTCAAAACACTCTCGATAGTAGGCTTTATCTAACTTAAATTGGCTTTGAAAAGATAAATTTTCATTTTGTTCAAGGGAGGGCATAGACGTTCGTTTTGGCAAAAATTTCCCCCTATTATACCCATCTGTATTGAAAAAGCTGTAATGCGAATAAATTGTTTGCAGCTGCCTTTTGCTACAACCAGCGAAATACGTGCTACACAGGGTGACGTTTACGTAAACGTTACGTTTTGGTCTGTCCAATTTACAATTTGCCTTGCGTAATCAAAAATCCATTCTATATTCATTAAAATCTCAGTATTAGTTGACGCTATTTTGAATATTTTTCATATTTATTACGTTAATTTTCTATATTTATTAGTACTTTCCTAGTTAACTCACTGATTATTTGTAAGTTAAGTGTTTTGGTAATACCAATTTACAATGGGCTTTACATTGGAACATTTTTTGTTATAAGGTGAATAAATATCTACAAAAAGTGAAGGTTTATACCAGTTCGTTAACATCGAATAGGAAAACCAAACAGCAAGTAAGGGGTAAAAATGGATATTGGAGCGCAGCTACTGCAAGCAGGAAATCTCATGCTGACCGGCATGGTTGGTGTTTTTGTTTTTCTGTCCATTTTGATTTTTGCGATGCGGCTGTTGGCCAACTTTGCTGCTCAATTTAAAGAAGTAGCGCCAAGTACCACAAGATCAAAAACAACCAGAGCAACATCGTCACAGGGTGTGCCGCAGGCACATATTGCAGCCATTAGTGCTGCCGTTGCAGCCTACAGAAAAAACAATTAATAGGGGTTTTGCATGTCACAGTTAAAGCTAACCGAATTAGTGCTGCGCGATGCGCATCAGTCATTACTCGCCACCAGAATGCGTTTGGAAGATATGCTTCCCATCGCTGAGAAGCTAGATAATATGGGCTATTGGTCTGTTGAATCGTGGGGGGGAGCAACCTTCGACTCGTGTATTCGCTATTTAGGCGAAGATCCATGGGAGCGGATCCGTGCACTGAAAGCTGCGATGCCGAAAACCAAACAGCAAATGCTACTGCGTGGTCAAAATTTATTGGGCTATCGTCATTATGCTGATGATGTTGTCGAGAAGTTTGTTGAACGTGCCCACCATAACGGGGTAGATGTATTCAGAATATTCGACGCAATGAACGATGTGCGCAACTTAGAAACGGCTATTAAAGCGGCCATTAAAGTGGGCGCGCATGCGCAGGGGACGATTTCGTACACCGTAAGCCCAGTTCATACGCTGGAAATGTGGCTCACGCAAGCTAAGCAGCTTGAAGACTTAGGCTGTCACTCTATTTGTATCAAGGACATGGCTGGGTTACTGAAACCCTATGATGCTGAAAAATTAATCTCTGGGCTTAAAGCGTCCGTCTCGATTCCTATCGCAATGCAGTGCCATGCAACCACAGGACTCAGCACCGCAACTTATCAAAAAGCCATAGATGCGGGTATTGATATGCTCGATACGGCGATTTCTTCGATGAGTATGACCTATGGCCATAGCGCAACAGAAACTATTGCGGCGATTGTGGAAGGCACAGAACGTGATACAGGGCTTGACTTACTTGAGCTTGAAGAGGTTGCAGCCTATTTCCGTGAAGTGAGAAAGAAATATGCCGCTTTTGAGGGCAGCTTAAAAGGGGTCGATGGTCGTATTCTATCTGCACAAGTGCCAGGTGGCATGTTAACCAATATGGAAAATCAACTTCGAGAGCAAGGTGCAGGTGACAAGCTTGACGCGGTACTAAAAGAAATTCCAAGTGTGCGTAAAGAGCTTGGCTATCTGCCGCTCGTAACACCAACCTCACAGATAGTTGGGACGCAAGCGGTATTAAACGTACTGACTGGTGAGCGATACAAGTCTATAACCAAAGAAACGGCTGGCGTGCTGAAAGGCGAATATGGAGCGACACCAGCGCAAGTCGACCAAGCTTTACAACAACGCGTGCTTGAAGGCGCAGAGCCTATTACTTGCCGTCCTGCCGACTTAATTGAACCTGAGTTGGATAGCTTACAAAGCGAGTTAGTCGCCACTTCAAAAGAGGAGCAAATTAACCTAGCAGATGAGGTTATTGATGATGTGCTTACCTATGCATTATTCCCTCAGATTGGTCTTAAATTCCTGAAAAATCGCAATAATCCAGATGCATTTGAGCCAAAACCGACGCTTGTTGAAAGTAAAGAACAAAAAGCTGCAGCGACGCCTGCTAAAGCCAATTCATCAGCTGCTGAGCGTTACAGCGTAAAGGTGGATGGTAAAGTATACGATGTAGTGGTTGCGCCGGGTGGTGAGCTCAAAGAAGTACAAGTCAAAGACAGTGAGCTTATTCCGCAATCAACCTCTGTGAGCTCCAGTGAAACTTTGAATGCGCCACTTGCCGGCAATATTTTTAAGCTTATGGTGCGGGCAGGAGATGAAGTACAAGAGGGCGATGTGGTACTCATCATGGAAGCCATGAAAATGGAAACCGAGGTGCGTGCAACACACAGTGGCCAAGTCGCGGAGCTACTCGTCTCTGAAGGCGACTCCGTCAGTGCTGGCGATGCCATCATGTCTTTAGCATAAGGGTGTCGTGATGGAAGGGTTACTTAATTTATGGCAAGCAACAGGGCTTGCCAACTTCACAGTGCCAGCACTTTGCATGATGGCTGTAGGCTGCGGACTTTTGTATCTTGCGATCGCCAAAAACTTTGAACCGCTCCTGCTGGTGCCGATTGGCTTTGGTGCCATACTCACGAATATTCCTGTTGCTGGGCTTGCCGATCCAGGCGGACTGTTGTACTACGTGTATTACATTGGTATAGACAGCGGAGTATTCCCCTTGCTGATCTTTATGGGGGTGGGGGCGATGACAGACTTTAGTGCCTTGATAGCCAACCCCAAGATGCTGTTGCTTGGTGCCGCTGCGCAGTTTGGGATTTTTGCCACTTTGTTTGGGGCTATTTTGCTGAATTATATTCCGGGCTTTGAATTTACCCTGCAAGACGCTTCAGCAATCGCTATTATTGGCGGTGCAGATGGACCAACTGCGATATTCCTCGCGTCTAAGCTTGCACCCGAGTTACTAGGGGCAATTGCGGTGGCGGCCTATTCATATATGGCGTTGGTGCCAATTATTCAACCACCAATCATGAAAGCACTCACGACGCAGCAGGAGCGTCAGATTGCGATGCCACAACTGCGCCATGTATCAAAAACCGAAAAAATCTTATTTCCTCTGGCCGTACTAGGTTTGACGATATTGTTTTTACCTGCTGCAACACCTTTGGTTGGTATGTTCTGTTTGGGTAACTTGATGAAAGAGTGTGGCGTAGTAGATCGTTTGAGTAAAACAGCACAAAATGAATTGATTAATATCACCACCATTTTCCTCGGATTGGCGGTGGGCTCAAAGTTGGCAGCTGATCAATTCTTAACGGTTGAGACGTTGGGGATTTTAGCGTTAGGTGCCGTGGCATTTGGAATTGGCACAGCAACAGGAGTGTTAATGGCTAAAACTATGAATAAGTTTAGCGATACGCCCATTAATCCGCTGGTTGGTGCCGCTGGGGTGTCTGCAGTGCCAATGGCTGCGCGTGTGGTTAATAAGGTCGGCCTTGAAAGTAATCCACATAACTTCTTGCTGATGCATGCGATGGGCCCCAATGTCGCGGGTGTATTAGGCAGTGCGGTTGCTGCTGGTATTTTGCTTGCACTGGTAGGCTAAGTTACACTTCTCCAACCATTTGCGTGGCGATTTTAGGTTGCCGCGCATTTTTATTTCTGGACTTTATATTCTTGAACTTGATAGTCTTTCGTCACTTTTAATTAACACGAACAACTTCAGATGAAGTTTTTAGCTCCTTTCTTATTCTTGTTGTCCTGCGTGACAGTTGCAACGGAAGTGTCGACTTTAGTGGTAACGCCGATTGCAGAGCATGTTTATAAACATGAATCTTCGCTACGCGTCGAACCCTGGGGGTTAGTGTCAGGCTCAGGGTTGATTGTGGTCGACGGTCAAGACGCGTACATTGTTGATACACCTTGGACCGAGCAAGACACAGAAGCGTTGCTATTATGGACTGAGGACCGCAAGCTCAATGTCAAAGGGGCGGTGGTCACGCATTATCATCAAGATGCAAGCGGTGGCCTAGCGGTATTAAATAAACACCAGATCCCAACCTATGCATCAGCCCACACTAACCATCTATTAGCCCAAAAACACAGCGCAATCGCGTCACATAATTTGCCACAAGCCTCAGCAGCGATAAAGTCAGGTGTCGTTGAAACCTATTTCCCAGGTGCAGGACACTCGAAAGATAATATTGTCGTGTGGCTGCCACAATCTAAGATTTTATTCGCAGGATGCTTTGTGAAAAGTGTGGCAAGTAAAAGCTTAGGTAACTTGGAGGATGCTTCGGTTGATGAGTGGCAAGCGTCTATACACAAGGTATTGAGCCGATATCCGGAAGCAAACATGGTTATCCCAGGGCATGGTAAAGAAGGGGATTTATCTTTGTTGCACCATACCATTGAGTTAATCAAAATCGAGCAATCAAAAGGTAAATAAAGGACTGACATGAAATTTATTCCATTTCGTAATTTACGCTGTCCGGGTTTAGAAACTGCGCTGTGGTATTGTCGCTTGTTGTTTTTAACGGGCGTAGCCTTGATAGTGCTCGGGGTGATCAAAGAGGGGATTGCAATCTATCATTGGCTAATCGCCATGATAGAGAATGGCGACGCGCCAATAAAAGCAGCCTATATCTATGACTTAGATTTGCTTTCCCACCCAAACTTTCATTTGATCATTGTTGGAGTGGTGAAGATCTACTTCTCCTGTGGCCTTGCGATTAAACTTAAAACCATGTCCCACGAGCAGGCGTTACAAAAATAACGAATGCCACGTAAAGGAGTCTCATAGAGGAGTTTCTCAGAGAAATTTGTTAGACCCTTTTACGTGGCGGAGTTACTATTTAAAAATTAATACTCCAGCTGTCCACCATTTTGGATAAAGGCGACATATTCGTTCCAAACGTCTTCAACACTTCGGCCCAAGATGTGTTGAAATGCAGCATCAAATGACCAAGTATAATTGCCCATATCTTTCGCCGCTTTATTAAACTTGTAGATAAACTCTGAGTCGTGCTGTTGTTTGACGTAATGTAAGAAAAATCCAGTTGTGGTGTAGCCACTAAGCCAGCGTTTAGCGTTGATGATATCTGGTGAGCGTGACTTATGAAAACCCGCACCGATCCGCACAGCATCAGCTAGGCCTTCGGTGTATGCCCAATTTGCCTTGCCATCACCATAGTTGTCATGAGTCAGCGGCGAGTTATTGTAACCATGGGTGACTTCGTGGAATAAAATGCCGTCGATTTCATCACGGATCACGGCATCGTTGTTGTTATTATCGCGATAAATTTGCTCTAAGTGCGCGGTGCTAACGACGATAGTCATCTCACCTGAACCGTCTCGTCCCATCTTATAGGCAACGAAATCCTTACCCCAATGATCTTTGGCTCTTAGCTCAAACTGCAATTTTCTAAAACGCTGGGATTCACTGGCGTCGCGGTATAGCACTTTTGCTACATCCACACAGCGTTCGGCCATATGCGCGGCTGGGTTTGATATGATCCGTTTAAATAATGCCGAGCCTTGTGTTTCAGGGTTAACATCAACAAAGTTTACTTCCGGACGTTGCCATGTGTCGTTTGGTGGTGTGCTTTCACTACTGACGGCTAATTCATAATTGGCGCTTTGGAAACCGTATACAGAAACATAAACCGGCGCATTTGAGCTTATATCGCAGCGCTCGTTGGAGCTGGCATCAGTGATACTTTGGCAGTCATAACTTGCGGTGGTCGGTTGACTATTTGCTTTTAGGTATAGATCTGCATCACCGCTGCCGGTCAAGGTTGCTGTGATAGGAGCTGAGCTTGTAAATGGCCCAAAATGCGCCCATTGACCAGGAGTAACGCTACCACTTTGGTTAAATGGCAAGGTTGTGCCACCGTTTGCCGGAGCACCGATAAATTCGATTTCTGCAAGCTGTAATAAATTGGCACCTTGCGTTGCGGTGACATTTAAGCGCACAAAGCGGTACGCTTGATTGGTACTGACATTGAACTGCTTAGTTTGATGTCTTGAAGTAAAACTTTGATTGTTTTGCGAATCCATAGTGAACCACACTTGACCGTCTTGAGAGCCTTGAAGCGTCCAATTTTTGGGATCTCTTTGTGGCGCATCGTTCGCGGAAGTGAGGGTGTAAGCTGTTAAATTAACTGCTTCGCTAAACGCATAGCTTATCCAACCGGAAGCTGAAAAAGTAAGCCACTTGCTGTAGTGGTTATTATCAAATGCGTTGACTTTGCCTTCATAGGGCTGGTTTTCTCCTGAAACGCTGATAGCAGCGGCATTGGCAGTAGTCAGATCGCTGTTTGCGTGCGCCGAGCTTAAGCCCAGGCTCACTAAAGCGGCTGCTATAAAAGAACGTTGGAATCGCGTTTTAGCTATAATGATGCTCATGTTGACCTCTTTTGTATCGTTCCACTTTTTGTGGGCAGATATCTGTTGATGTTGTATCCATGGTTATTTTCATTTTTCGTCCAAATGTGTTTGGAACGATTTAATTGTTGTTGCTTTTATGTGCGTTTGTCAAATGGTAATTTACTTTAATTTAACGATAAAGGTGAGATTGTTGCTTCTCATTTAGATTGAATTACGCTGCGAAGGCGAGCGGCATCAGGCTTTACGGGCGTAATATTAGGGGATGTTATTTATTGTGAACTGTATTTTGTTGGGTTGTGTTTGATTGATTTTTCGGGATTTTTTCATTCGCAGTCTCTTGGGTCGCATTTTGTTTTCGTTGTTTCTTTTTTAATCGCTTTCGCTCTGCTTTAGTTGCGTGCTTTGCCACCCACTTGGCAATTTTTTGCATGAGCATTGGAGGGAAGTCATGGCCCATCCCATTGACCAACTTTAGTTTGGATTTGCGAATGGTTGCGGCGGTTTGCTGACCAGCGGCTGCGGGAAAAATAGGGTCGTCGGTACCATGGATCACAAGTGTTGGCGTTTTTATCTGTGCCAGCGTGTGCTTGCGACATTGGCTTGCGACAATCGCCGCAAGCTGACGCTTAAATCCCTGCGGGTTATGCGCGCGTTCAATGCTGTGTTTGGCTTGTTGATGTAGCGTCCCTTCGTCTTGAGGGTAAGCGGGACTGCCGATCAGCTGGTTGAGTTTTATATTGTATTGAATGGCAGATTGGTGGCAGTCTGACTTTGGCCGTGCTTTTGCCAGTTGCAGCATGACTTTTACATTTGCTGCGGTAAACTTGGGATACGCTGAGGTTGACATAATTGAGGTCAAACTAACCACTTTCTTTTTATGCTTAGCGGCAACGATTTGTGCAATCATCCCGCCCATAGAAGCACCAACTAGGTGGGCGCGTTTAATCTTAAGTCCTGCCATCAAAGCGACAACATCTTCGGCCATATCCTCTAGGGTATAGGGAACAGAAGCGCGAATGGGAAGTTTTTTGCTCAGCATGGTTTTTATCACACTTGGTGAACCTAGATGATCCAAGTGGCTCGATAATCCCGTGTCGCGATTATCAAAACGGATCACCCGAAAACCTTTATTGACTAGCCCAAAGTACAATTCATCTGGCCAAATTGTCATTTGTGCCCCAAGACCCATTATCAAGATAATAACGGGGGCGTGAGGCGCACCCTCATCCTGATAATGTATGCTGATCCCGGTTGCAATCTTGATATCGGTCATTGTCGCGAATGTTTAGCTTGACTTGAAAGGGCTGCATTTAAGTATAGAGCGTGGGTATGAACTTAACTTTAAAATAACAGTCAAAAAGACGAAAATTTATTGCTAAAAGCCATTGCGCTTTAAAGCATTTAGGTTAATATTCGCGCTTGTTGATGGCCGGAATTTATACATCAATACTATCAATTTATATGATTCTTATTTGGAGTAAGTCATGACTAAAAAAAGCAAACTTCAGCATGCTCATCAGCGTGGTGAAATTAAAGATAACGCACTAAAAGCGTTGGTAACCAGCCCATTGTTTAAGGCGAAAGTTGAAAAGAGCAAAAAAGGCAAAGGTAGTTATCAACGTAGCGTAAAGCACAAAGGCCAAGAGCCTTACCTTAAGGCAGCCTAAGCTTTAAGATAAGGTTTTTTGCTGATACATTTGCTTGTCAGCTTGTGCGATTAAGTCGCTGATATCTGTTATCGGGTGTTGGGAAAATGCTCGCCCGACACTACCTTGAATTGCTACCTCTTGTTTTCCATGACTAAATTGCAAGGTATTGAGTTGTTGTTGCAGCTGTTGTGCTTTTTCTTCTGCGGATTGTGTGTCGTCAAATAAGCAGAGCGCTGCAAACTCATCACCACCTAGGCGTCCTACAATATCTTGTTTTCTGATACTTGATGACAAAAACGTCGCAACATGGGCAAGCGCCTTATCTCCAGCATCGTGACCAAATTGGTCATTAATCAACTTAAACTTATCTAAGTCAATGTAAAATAATGCCAGAACACCACCGCGCTTATTAAACTGCTCGACTAGCACGTTGGCTTGTTTGTACCAGCCTCGACGGTTAAAAATGCCGCACAATTGATCATAATTTGCTTCATTTTCAGCTTGTTGCTTTTGCTGTCTGAGTCGTCCGATGCGTTTAGATACCGCAACGGCAAGCAGTAAAGACTCAATGGCAAACGCAAAAATAAGTGCATAGCGCTGCATAAATGGGCTATATCCCACTAACAGCACGCGAAATACCATGCCGACTAATACTAGGCTCAGTGCCGCAAAAACCAAACTTGCTTCGCCAATTTTACGCTTGGTTTGAAGAGCTGATAGCACAAAGATAGTGGCGACAATAACGAGGGTGATATAGGCCATAATTTGGCTTAATAAGTAGGACAATTGTGCTTGTTGAGTGGGAATTTTAAGTATGCTCAGGAGCATCACGATACCCGCGGCACTTTTAAGTAACAACACGAGTTTTGGCCAGTGTTTGTCAACAAGTAGGATACTCAACATAAACCAAGTTGCTGAAACCACAGTGAGACCAATACTAAGTAAATATGCGTGTTTGAGTAATGGCTTATACTGAGATGAAACAAAAAGATTTAATTGCCCTTCTTGGAATAATACAAATCCACAAAGGCAGAAGATATAAGCGCCGTAAAGCCTAAATATAGGATCATTGAGGCGACTCCCCATGATCAATACATAGCAAATCAAGGTAAAGCAAAGGCCATAAAATGCGCCCATGACTAGGCTGCTTTTTTGACTTTCCCAAATAAATTTCTCCATGCTCATCAGCCTAAATCTTGGCGTATGAATTTGCATAGAACCTAAGCTTAAGGTTGCTATGTACTTACCTTTTGGAAGGATAAATGCGGGTTGTGAGAACTTAACTGGCGGCGGGGCGTTGACTCGCCATTGATAGTGATTAAGGCCAACATCTACAAATGAAAAAACGCTGTCCTCATTTAAATTGCAGGCTATCGAGATGGTGTTGTTGCCGCGCTCAATTTTGCGATAAGACGTGGTATTGATAGCAAGCGAAATCGAGTTACCGTGAGCGGTCGTGAGCGAGCAATTGTCATCAAGCGCAAAAATTGAGGGGCTAAACAAAAATACAGCGCCGTAAATAACAGCGAGTAGGAGCGTAAGCTTCCTACTAAAGTTGCTGTGTATTTTGACGCCATTCAACCTAGACTGCAGCACAACCAAAACCTAAGGTTATTGTTGTGGTTAATGTAACAAACTTGTACGTAACTTAGCCAGTGTAAAATCCTTTAATCTGAGACTTTTTACACTTTGTCGAACAAGAAGCTAAACCAAGCAAAAAACAAGTAAAAGCTACTTAACCGAAACAATAGGGTTCGCAACCGTAAATTACTGACTAGTATGTGCTCGTAGCTGAGCCAATATCTTGCAGCGACAAACACGGTATTAAGCACAAGCCAGAATTGTCCTGTCATTTGCTCAATATGCAAAAGTATCAGTAGTGCAATAAATAAAATCGGCTGTTATCGCAATAATCAAGTGTAAAACATGACTACTACAGAAAACCAAACTACGGTAATTACTAGCTTGGAAATGTATTATATGTTTACTTGTAAAGTTTCTCTGTTGCTTCTTTAAGCCCTGAGTGGGGTAAAAATTGATCTGTGATTGTTAGAATGGAGTGCAGGTTATTTTTTAATTTATCAAGCTCTATGTTACCTGGCTTAATAGCTGTTTGTAATAAATGAATGGCCATGTCAGCTAGCAGAATACGCTGTTTTTCTAGCCATTCTTCATCGCCTTTGGTAGCGGGATTGTCAAGGTAGCTATTTTCTACCAAACTATGTAAATCCCAGCTTGTTTTGATTAACTTATTCTTTTCAATATCATTCACTGCCGACCCTCCGAAATATATAGATACAATGACCCCCACACCATGCTCGCCTTCTCTTTTTTGTGGGTTAGCTTAATATAAAGCAAAGCCATAATTAATTTGTTGAATAGTTAAACAGCTGAGGCTAGCATGAACGAACATAACATACTTTGTATCTGATTTAATACACTAAAACATGCAACGCAGTAGCCCGTCTTGAAGGCTATAGCCGAGCATAATTCGTATCTTTTGCTAGAGCACTATGCTTTAAAATTGCCATCTAAAAACGAGTTCGTTATTTTGAATGTAACTACCCTGATATTATTTGGGTCAGGCAATCACCACTAACTTCGACACATCCAAGGGTTTAGCTACGAATAATGCTAAGTGTCAGCGTTTAGATTCTTCGTTGCTTTTCAATATATCAATAGTAAGAATAGTGGGATTATGGCAAAGCACATTCAAAGCACGTCAATCTGTTGTCTTGGATGTTCGAGTTCGGTGTATGTTCGTTTGGATAAACTGCACGGCTCTTCTTTGGCATCTCGATGTTTTATTGCCAACCACTTTAGTGATGCTGCTTGTAGGTCTTTACCGGTAATTAAATGTATAAGTAATCTCACAAAGAAGGTTGGGGGGTAAAAGGCACATATAAGAGCGAAGTCATTGTGAATAAAACAACAACGATAAATGTAATATAGTGCTTGAAGGAATAGGGTGTGCAGCTTGCAGCGCAGGGAGATCCCCGCGCTTTCACGTTAGTTAGTTTGTGAAATTAAAGTTCTAAGTTTTGCCACTTTAAAAGTAGCTTTAAGGTCGATCCACCTATACTCCCTGCCTCTGATAGCCCATAATGGATCATAGCCGCATTTTGGTATGATAAAGAGATACCCATGAGATAGTCTTTGACGCCGTCTTGACACTCCGTTTCTTCATCACCATCATAATCTGAGCATTGTATGTATAAGCCATCAATTAATGGCACAAAATGAGAGTCAAAGTGATCAGATAAGTCAACTAAGTATGACTCGATTAGCGGTTTTGAAGCATGTTCCACTGCTGCTAACGTACTAGCTTGATCCCAGCAACGCTGCCACACCTTCGGGTAATCAACTTCTTTATTCTCTAGTAAAGTAATAAACTCATCATAGCTGCCATTGATATCGAGCATTACTTGCGTGTCGTCATAACTCGTGCAATTTTGAGGGTTATTAATCGTATCAAAAATGGTGACTTTTAACTTTGAATTATAACTAATTCGCGCAGGGTTATATGTTGAGGATAATCTTTTCCAGAGCGGCAAAAGTGTGCCTAAACGCACTGGATAAAAATCGTGGTCAATTGCCACCCCCTTCTTATCAAGCCAATGAATGATATCTAACGCTTCTCGATAGCGGCCAGACTCATATAAGTAATTTGCTTCATCTAGCTTTGCTTGTAATTGCGGATTGATATCGTTGGCGTGTGCAAAACCGCTTAGAACGCAGGTGATAATAAAAGCGCCTGAGGTTAACAGTTTTTTCATTTTGCTCTACTCCTTAGTAAAAAATGAATGGGTAGTTTCCTACCGCAATTTGGGTTGCTTGCGTGAGGTATTGAGATCCCTTCCAAGTTGCAAGCAAATATATAGAGCAAAATGCGCACCAAAACTATGATTTATGGTGTTTCTGTTTTCCAATGGCTATTGCGACTTAAAGCGATGAGTCCAACAACGTATAGACTTAACTCAATAGAGCATAGAAGTTAAATTGGAAGCCCATAAAGTAGTTAAATCAGATAATGTCAATCGGACACCCACCTCAAACTTCAGTGGCAATAATGGTGGGTGTCAGCGTTTTACTTTGTACGGATATCGCTTAATGAGTGTTTAAGGCTGCTGGCGAGTTGCTGCAACTAATAACTCACGAATACAAACTTGTTGAGGTTGCTCTTGAATAAACAGCGCTGCACGAGCAATATCATCAGCAACTAATGCTCCTCCCATCGTTTGCTTCCAGTCTTCATAACCATCTTTTATGTCGTCAGACGTTGTATGACTCAATAACTCTGTTTCCACCGCACCCGGACAAATTGTAGAAACACGCACGCCAAAGTCTGCAACTTCTTCTCTTACATTTTCAGATATTGCAGAAACGGCAAACTTAGTTCCACAGTATGCGGCATGATTGCTAAAAGTCTTTCGACCGGCTATGGAGCTAACATTGATGATAGTTCCGCTATTACGCTTCTTCATGGGTGATAAAACGGCTTGCATACCGCCAAGTAAGGCCAACACATTAACGTCAAACATCTTTTGCCATTCATCACTGTCCTGAGTGTCTACTTGTCCAAGTAGCATCACTCCAGCATTATTGATTAAACATTCGACCGGACCATATTGTGCTTCAGCTTTTGCAATGACTATAGAAAAAGCCTCTCTATCGGTTACATCAACTTGTTCACATAAACAGTTGGATAAGTTGAGCGCTTCTAACTTTTCTATACGTCGCGCAACTAATAGTAAAGGATAACCTGCTGCATTAAAACGCTTGGCAATTGCTGCACCGATACCTGAGCTTGCGCCAGTAATAACAACCAATTTTTTCATTATCATTCTCTCCATATTAGATGATGTTCAAAGTATTGAGCATCGCTAATTTTATTCATGATGTTTTTTTGAATTAATAAACTTACTATTTGAGCTACAGGAGAAATTCTATTCAAAATCTTTTTGATGATATATAGCTTCTAATTCACACTACTGTTTACAAAAAGGATCGAATAGATATTATGGACTTGAACTCAACTTGGTATGAAACATGAAGAGAGACATTAATTATTCTGATATTAAGAGCTTCATTGTGTTAGTTGAAGAAGGAAGCTTTACTAAAGCAGCTGCCAAGCTACTTTGCTCTCGCTCACAAGTATCGAAACAGTTATCTCAACTAGAAGCTAACCTAGGTGTCAGTCTGTTGGTAAGGACTACACGTACTCAACACCTAACACCATCTGGCGAACTCTTTTACGAAAAATGCAAACGTTCATTCAATGGTATAGAACATGCCATTGACAGGGCGATAGAAAGCGCAACCGAGCTTTCGGGTGAAATAAAGATTAATTGTGTGGGTGGGTATATAGGGGAAAATATTGTTGGTCCATTGGTCGCTGATTTTATGAAGGAAAACCCTGAAATGAATGTGTTACTCGATTTTAGTAGCAGGAGAGTTGATTTGATTTCAGGTGAATTTGACTTTGTTTTTAGAATGGGAGAGTTAGCGGATTCAGCATTGATTGCAAGGAAGCTGACCGAACTTTCTATTGGTATATATGCAAGCCCGGAGTACGTAAAACAATATGGTCAGCCTAGCGAGCCTAAAGATTTAGTTGAACATAAATGTATAGTGGGAAGTATGAATACTTGGACATTGAAAAACAGTGAATCCCAAGTTATTCAAGAAGTAACGGTAAAAGGTGACCTTGTATGTAAAAATGGGAGAATAATGCTCTACTCAGCACTGCGTGGGAATGGCATTATTCGGGTTCCAGAGATTTATTGTAGAAAAGAGCGTGATGAGGGAAGCTTAGTGCCTGTGTTTGAATATTGGCAACCTAAATCAACGCCATTATCCCTAGTCTATCTACAGGACAAACATCAACCTATGAGAATAAAAGTGTTTAGAGACTTCGTGCTCAAAAACTTCTTAAATTATCTTAGGACCTATTGAACTTTCAAGTCTGTTTTTGCAGTAGTTAGAGTGCCATTTATACAGAAGAGGAAGCTTGCGTAGCATAATTTGTACTAGTTCAGACTTGACCTGACAGTTACTCGTTTTTCAATCGGTGACTGTCAGCCTAGATTGATTGATAAGGCTTCATCCCTAACTCGCTGAGTTCTAAACAAGAAGTCCCATGAGGTTATAACAAGTCTGCCAACAAACAAAATCACCCCCATGAGGAGGTTCTCTGTTGTTCTTCCAATATCGATATCTTTAACCCAGTCTGGGATACTTGCTTCTTTCTTTTCCATGATACTTAAAGATTTAGTCAAAGAGCACTAGCCTCTTTTGTAAAAAGGTGTGTCCATATTCATTATATATGAATAGCAAGTTATATGGTTTTTCGCTACCTATATACTTTCCTCATATCGTGACAGGAGTTAAAACGCTCACACCCGCAAGCCAGCTAAAGTCCATATCAATTTGTCTAAACGGTGATAACAGCAATGAGCAAATACAGTTGGAGGAATATTTTCCTCCATTCAGTTAGTTCAACTTGCTTAGCTTGAAGCGAGACAATGGACACTCTGGGTGTCACCGGGTTCGATGATATTAAGATTGACCTCTTTTAAGTCACCGATTATGGGTTTTAAAGCTTTATCAAAACGATTTGCTGCGGCTTCGATTTTTTCGGCATAGTCGTCAATGGCATCAAAATTAGCAGCGTGGCTTTCAATTACCGCCTCAATCTGCTTGGCCTTTTCTTCTTGTTTAGCCAGTAGTGCTTTATTGATCACAAGTCGATCGTCGTCTTCTTGTACGGCCTCTTTACTAATGGCTTCCATTTCTTTGCTGAGTAGTGCGAGCTTGTCTTCGATATCTTTCATTGGTAACTCAGAAGCTGACATATCAAGCTCTGCTGCTTTGAGCGCTTTGTATGCGGCAACCTGTTCGGCGTCCATGGTGTGTTTGATTATTGGGTTACAGTCTTGGTAAGCGATAAGCTGGTAGCTACCTTGTGTTTGCGGCTCTGTTGGATTTGCATTGGAGTAGCCAACGCAGGCACTCAAAGCCAGTGTTACCGAAATAATGAGTATTGATTTTGTGGTTTTCATAAGCACCTCGAAGGAGTATGTCTGATTTACAAAATTAGTCGCGGTGCAGTTTGAAAAGGTTGGTTTTAGATACGCAAGTATTGGTAACAAAATATGAATCGGGCAGTGAGCTTAGAATTAGTTACCACTTTTATCCGGCGCTTGGCATTGGTACTGTGCAATTTCTTCGGCGTATTTGGCTTTAACTAATTCAACATAATGATTGAGGTTTTTATCAGGATTTACGGTAAAGGTCAGCTCACTTTTATGTATCGCGGTGATACGGTCCAAGCGAAATTCACGGTAATCACTGCGGAGCTGACAAAATGCGACCAGCGTCCATTTTCCACCCCAATAAACCAATCCGAGTGGCTCGATAATACGCTGGGTTTGTTGCTTTGCAACATCTTGATATTCAAGTTGTACACACTGCTTAGCCGCAATAGCGAGCCTAAGTTTAGCGCTAAAGGATTGTTGTTGTGGTCTGTGCTTAAAACTCGAGACCAAATAAGGGGAGTGGTCATGCTGTTGTTTGAGGTGGGCGGGTAGCACGGCCTCTATTTTGGCAATTGCTGCTTTTGCATGCGCGCTTAGTTCGGGATCCGTCCACGCTCCAACCATTTTACTGCCAAGTAACAGTGCGGTGAGTTCATCATAGCTAAACATCATAGGGGGCAGTGGGTAGTCACCAATAATATAGCCGACACCTGCTTCCCCCTCAATTGGCACGCCAGAACTTTGTAAGTCCTGAATATCGCGATAAATCGTACGCTCAGATACCGTAAAGTGATCGGCCAATGACTTAGCGGTAACCGCTAATCGTCGACCCTTGAGCAGATCCACTAACTGAAAGAGACGTTCGGATTTATGCACGAGTTTTCCTTGTTATTCAAATCTCAGATTAATTAACCGCTACATGGCGTTTGAGAGAGTACATTACTGTGACTAATGGTGACACTCTCGCTGTCTATGTATTGCGTTAACCTTTGGCATACCTCGGTTTTTGGGAACTGCGCCGAAACCGCTTTTGCATGTTCCATCGATTGCCAATAAATAATATCTAAATACTCGCCAGTCTGACTGTCTTTAGTCAACGAACGATATAGTAGCCCAGGTTGCTGTTCAACCCACTCGGTAAAAGCTGGGTTTACATCCATAATGTCACTCTCTGTAGCACCAAGAGCCAATTTAAATTTTACAATCTCTACGACATTTTGTTGCATGGTCTTTCTCCTTTTTGAGTTCAAGATGAGTAAACCACGATGTTGTGTCAGGGAGTGTCAGTAGTGTTTAAATATACAGTGTTAAAGATAAGATACCAAACATGGGTTGATATACACTATGAGTGATTAGGTTCAAACTATATCGGGTCGTCTCGTTCTATAAAACAGGAGTTGCACAATGGATCATCAACAAGTACACGACTACTTGCTTGCAAAACCCTATACCAGCGTAAGTCAGCCTTTTGGTGAAGGCGTTGATGTATTTAAAGTGAAAGACAAAATGTTCGCGACGTTGGCGCTTGGCAAAATGGGCAAAGAAGATGACGAGCATCCCCATTGGCGCGTAAATCTCAAATGCGATCCTGATGAAGCGCAAGCGCTGCGAGACATTTTTAGTGCGGTGTTACCGGGTTACCACATGAATAAAAAGCTCTGGAACACGGTGGTGCTTGATGGCTCCATTCCTACAGGAGAACTTGAGCGGATGATGGATAACTCATTTCGCCTTGTAGTCGAAAAAATGCCGAAAAAGCAGCAGGGGATTATCCTTGCGCAGCATCAATAGATGCACAAACGACTTGGTACACAGCGTTCACTTTAGGCTCTGTGAGCGCTTGATTTACTACAACAAAATGTACGGGGAGCGAAAAGTCTAGCAAACTAGACAAGGCAACCTCTGCTCCTTGATCTGCAATGGCGTTGGCTTCAATAAAGCTCACGCCGAGTCCTGCCTTAACTAAAGCCAAGCGGGAGCGCTCATCCGCAGCATTAATATTTACCGCGTTTACTTCGCTTAGCTGTTGATCAAGTTGCTTATCAAAAGGGCAGCCTTTTCCCATACGTATCCACGTCATCTGTGCCAATTCGGCTTTATGTGATGGCGTAGGCCAAGATGCTGGATAAGCGGTGGTAACTGCAACTTCTGTGAGCGGTACAGCGCTAAAATGTGCAGGTACTTCGCCATAAATAACTCCACCATCAAGTAGGCCATCACTGAGTTTGTCGACGATGACACCACTTGAGAGTAATTCCAGCGAAAAAGAAAGACTTGGAAAATGCTGGTTGAGGGTTTTTATTAGTGTGCTAAGTTCGCTCGAGGTGCCAATAGGGTGGTTCAAGCCAAGTCTGAGCTCGCCTGTGAGCATTGTTTTGGCTTGCGCTGCGGTGTGCATTAAATCATTTGCACTTGCAAGCGTTAACTTAGCTTTGTCTAGCAAGATCTTACCTTGCTCTGTGAGCTGCATCCCTTTGCTAGAACGATGAAACAATACGGTATTGAGTTCTTCCTCAAGTGCTTTGATATGGGCGCTGATAGCAGGTGGTGTGGTGTACAGTCGTTTCGCTGCTGCTGTTAGATTTTGGGCCTCTGCAACCGCAACAAACGACCTTAAATGGTAAAACTCCATTGCACTAAACTCAATCACGTATTGAATACCACCAGTTTAAATGAGCTTGCTGTGATTGCCTATTCCGAAATGATGAACATCGCCTTCAAAAAATATGAATTCATTAACGCCTATCGAGTGCGTAACCTAGTTGACCTCGGGTGAGGTTAAATATTTATCCGCAGCTCTGGTTATTTAGGACCCAAGGTATTTAAATAGGAGTTAGAAGATGAAAGTAGATGTATCACAGTATTTTGCAATGAAGCTGGCTTGCGAAACGGATTGTGCTGATGTTTATCAGGCGATGTTAACGGGGCTGCAGGATTTTGTGCTATTTGATGTCAGGTCGAATGAAGCCTTTGCCAAAAGTCATGCTCAAGGCGCAGTCAATATGCCAAGCGCAAACATAAGCGAACTGACGATGGCTAAGTATGACAAGGTCACGCCAATCGTGGTTTATTGTTGGGGCCCTGGGTGTAACGGTGCGACAAAGGCCGCGTGTAAGCTTGCAAAAATGGGCTATCAAGTAAAAGAGATGATAGGTGGAATTCATTACTGGGAGGATTTCGAGCGTTACCCCGTTAATCGCCGAGTGTCTCAGGCACAAAGTTGATGTAGGTGCATTTTTCTTCATCTCATGATTATACTGTTATTCATTCACCGCACATTTATCAATGTGTAAAGTGAGTGAATAACGATAATAACAAGGGAAATATCATGTCGAAACTATTGTACTGCGCCATATTTTGCTCGTCTTTGCTAAGTCAGACATCCTTCGCCACTGACTCGGCTCAACATCAAGTTCAACAAGTTGCACAAAATCTTTTACCTAGAGTGCAGCTAAAAGGCCAAAAATACCAACCTGTAGATTTGCAGACGCGTCTTCAAGAAACGCATTTACCGGGCTTAAGCCTTGCCGTGATCAAAGATGGTAAAGTGGTGTGGGCTGAGGGTTATGGCATTGCAGATAAAAAGCAAAATCGTAAAGTGACCACTGAAACGCTATTTCAGGCAGGGTCCATTAGTAAACCCGTTGCAGCGCTCGCGGTATTAAAGTTAGCGCAAGACGGAAAAGTCGATTTAGATGCTGACGTTAATCAATATCTCACCTCTTGGAAAATACCAACAAACGAATTTACCAAAGCCAACCCCGTTACTTTAAGGCAGTTAATGACTCACACCTCTGGGCTCACTCAACATGGTTTTCCGGGCTACGTGCGTGGCAGTAAAATTCCAACTGACGTTGAAGTCTTAATGGGTAAAGGCAATACCGATTTAGTGACAGTTGACACTTTGCCAGGTAAAGCTTGGCGCTATTCTGGCGGTGGCTATACGGTAATGGAATTGCTCGTGGCAGATGTGACAAAAATGCCATTTGAAGAGTATGTCCAACAGGCAATTTTAACTCCGCTAGGGATGCACAACAGTACCTATGCGCAACCACTACCTAAAACGTTATGGTCAAAAGCCAGTGCCGCGTTTGACGATAAGGGCGAGCAAGTCGATGGAGACTGGCATGTTTATCCAGAACAAGCCGCTGCTGGTCTTTGGACCACTCCGGTGGATCTCGCTAAATATATTATGGCCGTACAACAAGCATATGCCGGCAATACTGTGGGGCCCATCACGCCTGAGCTGGCGAAGCAAATGCTTGAAGTTCATCATGACGTATGGGGTTTGGGACCAGAGCTTGAACAGCGTGAGCAAGGGCTTGTCTTCACCCATGGCGGTAAAAATAAAGGCTTTAGCAATCGTTTTGAAGCATTTGTGGAAAAAGGTGAGGGTATGGTATTGATGTCCAATGGTGACTCCGCGAGTACCGTATTTGGTGAGCTTCGCATTGCCATCAGCGAACATTACGGCTGGGATTTTATACGCAGTAAAAAGATAACTGCGATTACATTATCTGAGGAACGGGCAAAGCAGTTGGAAGGTTTGTATGCTTATGATAAAGATCATCAGTTTAAAATGAAAATCACCCGAGATGTTACGCGATTTAACGTCTTAGATATGGCCCGCGATAACCTGATGGCATTTGTCGCCACTGAGGAAGACACCCTGATTGAACTTGAAGGGGGCGCGGATGTCACCATTGAAACGAATGACAAAGGTGAGATCACTGCGGTGATTTGGCGTAGCCTATATCGTTTTGAGCGGATTTAATCGGAAGTTTCACTTCAACGAGTAGCCCGCCAAGCGGGCTGTGGTTGGCGCGGATAGAACCATGATGTGCCAATACAATATGTTTGCTAATCGCAAGTCCAAGCCCCGAGCCACCAAGATCCCGACTTCTAGAGTGTTCACAGCGATAAAGTCGTTCAAAAATTTTATCCAGCTCCGAGGTGGCTACACCTGGGCTTGAATCTTCCACTGTGATAATGGCATATGAGTTGACTAAGCGTGTATGTATCAGGCTGGTTCCCGCTGCATCGGTGTAAAAATGGCTGTTTCGCAAAAGATTCAGGATGACCTGTTTTAGGCGCTGAGGGTCGCCTTCTATCTGCAAGGCTAGCTCACTTAAATCACATTGCAGAGATTGCTGCTTTTTCGCAAAGACGGGGGTGAGTTCTGCGCAGCAATCCTTAACAATGATATTAATATCAAGCGGCCTGAGCTCTAACGATATCACATTATTGTCAAACTGAGCGGATTGATAAATATCTGAGATTAAGGTGTCCAGCTGGTTGATTTTACCGTTCACTTTTTTGTAAGCGACATCAATATCAGGCTCAATATTAAATTGCATCGCCTCAATTGTCAGTTTTAGTCCAGTTAACGGGGTACGCAACTCGTGAGAAATATCGGCGAGTAATTGGTTTTTTTGTTCCAAAGCTCGCGCGGCCATACGCTGCTCTAAGGCTTCTAGTTTTTGTTTCTGGCGTTGTCTTAAAAAGTATATGGCAAGCCCTGCGAGCAGCAATAGGGCTGAGGAAATAGCCAAGCCTCGCTGTAACTTTAGGTTTTCTAAATTTGCTTGTTGCAGTGACTGCTCTTTTTGTAACAGGCTAAGCGCTTGTTCTTTTTTCACCAGCTCTATGTTTAATGCCATTTTGTACGCTTTGTTTTTATCGCTTACCTTCTTTAGCTCAGTTTGTGTGTGCTGGTATTGTTTTAATTGAGTAAGTGCGGCTTCAAACTCGCCTGCTTGCTGATAAATTGAGGCCAGCTGTTTGTGAATATCGCTTTGCGTTTGAGTGCCAAGCTGAGGCTGCTTTAGCAATAATTCAAGCTGTTCTTTGGCGTCTTCACTCTTATCTTGGGCCAAATAGACATTAGCAAGTGCCAGCCTAACGGTGCGCTCGGTTCGGTTGGCACCAGATTTTATCGCAAGTGTAAGCGCTTCATTTGCACTATCTAAGGCATCATTCACATCTCCTTGAGCAAGTTGGACATTGACTAAATTGCTTAATTGCCAA
Source organism: Pseudoalteromonas sp. Isolate6 (assembly GCF_022398435.1). Classification (NCBI taxonomy): domain Bacteria; kingdom Pseudomonadati; phylum Pseudomonadota; class Gammaproteobacteria; order Alteromonadales; family Pseudoalteromonadaceae; genus Pseudoalteromonas; species Pseudoalteromonas sp. Isolate6. The sequence goes on from NZ_JAKEVK010000003.1 coordinate 55,572, forward strand.
GCCGTATCGCTGTCGGCTTCCATTTTCTTGGTCAGGGCAAGGCCGTTTAGAATAAACACTTGAGCTTGCTTATATTCTCCTTGTTGATATAAGACTTGACCAATCTTACCGTAGCTGTTGGCAATATGACGCGGATTGCCTAATAACTTATCGACTTTGAGTGCCTGTTCAAAATGAGATAGTGCAAGAGGAAACTCTTCTAAATCACGGTAGAGTTCGCCGATGTTGTACAGTGAGTTGGAGATCCCTTGCTGGTTATTGCGTTTGCGCTGTAGCATAAGAGATTGCTCATGAAAGCTGATGGCTTGCTCAATTTGGCCCATGTAATCGTAAACAATGCCAATTTGGTTATAGAAGTCTGCGAGTCGCGAAACATCATTAATGCGTTTTGCAAGTTGGATGGCCTGCTCGGCATGATTTAACGCGCTGAGGTAGTCTGCTCGAAAGCGATTAATATGAGCAAGGCGACCATGAATGTCGGCAATGAGTCGTTCATCAGCCTGAGAGGTGGTGTTGAGTGCCAGCTCAAGTTTTTCTTCTGCCTCTGTCGCACGATTTTGACTAAGTAGCACAGTGGCGTGACTCAATAGTAATTTACTTTTGGCATTAGGGCCTGCGACCTTATCTAACACCTGATTGAGCTCATCTATCGCTTGATAGGCAGCTTCATAATGGCCAAGCAAGGAGAGGGCTTCAATCTTCATTAGGCTGAGTTTAAACCAGGCTGCTGAGAGATAAGTTGGAGTTGTGTTTTTGTTTAAGAGTGTGTCAATTTCTTCAAGCGCAACGGAAGGGTTATCAGATAACAGCTGCTTTAACGTTTCAAGTGTAGGTAATAGTGCACTGCCTTGGGTAGAAAATGAAGCTAAAAGTAAAAATAGCGTAAATACGGTTTGGGTAAATAGCAACCTAACTATGTTCAACACTGCAAAAAGCCCATAACCAACAAATATATTTGCATTATAGTTGATAATCGTGGAGTAAATATGCAGAAGTATTTACTCTAAATTGTCATGTTCTGTGGGCTGGTGCTGCATATGCTCAACCAACTGCGGAAAAAAGGTTTGAAATCCAGATTCAAGCTGGTGGTAGTGCTTTTTTATATCCATTTCACTGCCTGTAAATTGGTTTTGAAAGCGAATTCGTTTGGCGATGTTGTCCAGCGCGTGGCCTACACCAGCTACGGATTCATAGGTGGCAAACCAATCATTTTGTGTCATTGCGCTAACGACTCGTTGCATGTGCGCAGGCATGATGTGCAAGTTATCGTGCAGCAATGAAAAGCTCTGACGTTTAAAGTCATCAAGCGAGGTACTGTGATATTGCTGCCAGTGTTTAATCAAAAAGTGGTCATATAACACATCCAGTGCAATGCCTGCAAAACGGCGACGCGCGGGCGAAAAAAGTTGTTTAGCAGATTTTGTAATCGAGTGGCTATCAGTAAATTTATCAACTTGCCTATGTGTTTGTAGACCAAGTTGCACAGGTTTGGGCAGTACTTGTATATTCACGCCTTTTTGAAAGTCACCGAGCAAGTTGCCAAAGTGCGATGCGGCAGTCGGTTTGGCAAAGTACAAATGCGCCAAATAATTCACAGAAACATCCCCCCAATAATTCACTCTACAACAGAGTATCGCATTTGTCCTCACATACAAATACCAGCCATTTAATTCAGGAAGGAGAAACCTAGCTTAGGTTATGCTTGTCTCCATTACTGTGAACATCAGGGGAAGTGTGATGGCGTTAACGGCTGAATTGAAGCAAAAGACCAAGCGACTAGTAGAATCAAAAAATATGCTCAAAGGGATCACGGTTGCCTCTTTTTTAGAGTCAACCATAGTGCCGATTCCGCTTGAAGCTGTGATGGTGCCGCTTATGCAGGCAAGGCGAGAAAAACTATGGCTAATTGCGTTAATGGCAACGGTTGGGTGTGTGATGGGTGCCTTATTTGGTTATGCGTTGGGTTATTATTTATTTGATGCAGTAGGGGACTCCGTTATTGAGCTGCTATCGAGCCAGTCTCAGTTTGAGCAGGTGAAAGCACAGATGCAAAGTCAGGGGTTTTGGTTTGTGTTGACCTTAGGTATTGCGCCAGTACCTTTTCAGATTGCCATGTTAGCAGCTGGCGCCACAAAATTTTCACTATTACAATTTCTAATTGCAACCTGTATTGCCCGTTCACTACGTTATTTTGGCTTGGCGGCGGTCGTTTATTTTGCTGGTGATCAGGCTGAAAAGCTAATTAAACAACATAAAATAAAAGCCGTCATTTTCACAACGGCCATTGTGCTGCTCGCATGGTGGATAGCTAGTCGCTAGTATTTTCTATACAAAAACTTTGATTCATTTTGTGATCGTGCAAAAGCGAGTAAATCATCGCTCAGTGCTAGTGGCTCTGACATCAACATTTGATACTGTTGATAAAAGTGATGAGGCGCTCCGGCGCGCTCAAATAATGCGAGGGCTGCTTCACCTTGCCGAGCATACTCTCTGTAATCTTTGGACTTATTCAGCAGTTGAATATAAGCAAGGTAAAAAGGCTCAAACTCAGCATGTCTTGCAGAGCCTGTCTGCTTTAACATGAGATCAATGTTGTACAGCAGCTCGCTTTGGTGCTGCATTGTCTCAATTAACTTATTTTGATCTTGGCGGATCATCGAGGCTACCACTCGTTCTTCAAAGTTATTAAGTTGTTCGACCACTGTTTGATAAATCTTTGCAAATTGCGCTTGATGTAAAACACTGAACTGTTGTTGCAAGTGGCGTAAAAAAATCGCTTCCTGTTCAGCTAGTAAACCTCGTTGCCGTTTTGCTTCTACTAATACCGTTTGGTAACTCTGAGATTGTCTTTGAGTATTTTGCAGTGTTTCAATCAGCTCAGTAATTGTTTTTATCTTAGTATTTATGGCAAGCAGCTTTTGATTGATTTCGATAGTATTCCACTTGCTAGGAGGCTGGTTAAAAAAACGAGTGAACGATATTTCATTTTTACTTGCTGTCGTTTGCAATTGGACTAATTCATCGATCAATTCAGTCAAAGGGTAATCGATAGATAACGCACGCAGCAATGTATCCGCTTGCAATGAGTTATTAACCCCTTTGGATTGTCCAGCCTCTATTTGAGCTGTAACAATGTTGCCGTTGTCATAGGCGCGTTGTGCATCGGATAGCAAAGTGGAGGCATTTAATGTTTCTAAATATAACGCTTGCCACTTATTACTATCATACTCATTGAGCGACTTGAGCGCGTTAAGTTGAGCATCTAAATTTCGTTGCTGTTGAGCAAGGGTTAATTCTTGCTCTATTTTGGTGATTTCTGATGGCGTACAGGCCGCTAACGCAGCTAGAAATATAATAGGAAGTAGTTGCTTCATATCGTTATTATTTTGTAGTCCTTTTGCTTAACGTTAGCACCATCACGGAAGTGGAGCAATATTCCTAGATGGGGTATGTATTTCGATATTTACCCACACTGGAGTTATTTAATGGCTGTCTGATCTGCATTTTGCTGGCTGTTGCTGAGTAATAACCCTGCTTATAAAAGTGAAGTGCGCCGTCTTGCCAATCCAACTCGAGAAATCGACAGACTTCTCTCATCACAGCCTGAGGCTTTTCTACCAGCGATTCATAATTCACAAACTTAATTTGAGTCGGATGTTTTTGTGCAGCATCTTGCAAAAACGTATAAGTATCATCATACATAGCTTGAATATCTTGTATCCGGTATGAGTAGCCATGAAAGGGACTGTTCGTTTGATATAGTTGACGGAAGTTTGCGATACAAGTATCTGTTCTGTTTCGCTTCATCACGACAAACTTCGCGCGTGGAAACGCCTTTGCGAGCAAATCGATAAAGAAAAAATGAAATGGTTGTTTGTCTATAAAACGTTGCTCACCATCAACGGATTGTGAGCTAAAGAGACGATATTGCCCAATGGCGTTAGCCTCTTCATAGGCGCGGCTGATATGTTGAATATTGCTGTTATAGTCATGACAAACCCTAAGTGCTTGAGGCAATATACTGGTCTCTCCCAGCGGCTGTAACAGCAATTGCGCTAAAATTTGCTCCATCAGACTGGTGCCTGAGCGCGGCAGCCCAACGACAAATATTGGTGCAAGCGTTTGCTCCGGTGCAAATTCAATAGGTCTGTCGAGAAGTTTACTAAGTGCTTGAAAGTAATCCGTCATCTGTTTAGGTGAATAGGAAATCTCAGCACTGATCGCTTGCTTACTGGCAATAAAGCTTTGCCATGCCTTGGGATAATTTTCTTGCTTTTCGTATTCGAGTGCCAGTGCATGGTGAAGCCGCTGTAATGCAAGTGGTGTAGTTTGTGCTGTTATTTCAGTTGCTAATTGAGAGATGCGAGTCGGTGCTGATTCTACAGGAGTAAGCTCTGAGTAGGCTAACTGGCACTTTGCATTACTTGGGTTTGCTTGCACTAAAGAGGCAAGCAGCGTCCGCGCTTGTGCTAATTCACCAGACATCTTTAAATGCATTGCATAGTTGAGCGCGATTTCAGGACAGTGTGGTGAGCGTGTATAGGCATGGCTAAAATGCCAACCAGCGTCAGTATATTGATTTAATCTCAGTAATATATTTGCGAGGGTATCGTGCTCAGATCCCAACAACTGTGTGTTACCTAGCAAATGCAGAATATAACGCTTTGCCACTAATGGTGCTTGGGTAAAAAGCGCAAGTTTGGCAGCGCTCAATGAGTAAAATGCGCAGGGAAATAAACTTAGGCACTTGTCGTAAATTTTTAGTGCTTTGCTGAGGTTACCGAGAGCGATATTCAATTCGGCCAATAAGGCGTACGCGTGGTGATCGTTGGCATTGGTATTAATGCGAGCGACTAATGCGTGATGCGCCGCTTGAAATTGACGCTGTTGAATATAGCTTTGGATCTGATTGTATGATGTCATCGCAACGTAAAGAGAGTGAAGGTAACTTCACTCTCTATTTTAGTTTTTTGCTGATTATAACTCAAACTGATAGTTCAGCTTGACCCCAACGGTACGAGGTGTTGTGACATAGTGTCCGTACACACGCTGCTGCTCAGGCAAGGCTTTGTTTAACGCCGCGAATTTAGCTTCACCAGCCCAAGACTTGTCGCGTCTTACCGAGGTGAAAGCAAATTTGTCAAACAGGTTGTCGACATAAAAAGTGACGGCCCATTGCTCGCTTGAAAGCTTCGCACTGAGGTTAGACAAGGCAAAGCCTGGTAATACCTCTCCGTCAGCTTTGAGTCCGACTTTCGTGTATACGTCACTCTGAGCGGTTACTCCATAATTAACGTTAAGCACTTTGTCGTCGAACACTTCCTGCTCGTAGCTTAAACCGAATGAGAACTGCTGTTTTGGGGCGCCAGGTAAGCGGTCACCGTCAGTACCGTCATAATACGGCTGGTAAAGCGCGATTTCTTCAGCGCTGTAGTCACCTTCTTTGAATACCGCAAACAGGGCAGGTGCATCATCAGTGAGCTGTGCTTTTGCATAAGAATAGGTTGCATACACCGTCCAATGGTCGTTCAACATAGCGCGGGTTGATAACTCGATACCAGTAGAGTTCGCAGAGCCTGCATTGGAGGTAATGATCTCTTGACCGTTTACCGTCACAGATGAGATCTGTGCATCTTCCCAATCAACACTGAATAATGCGGCATTAAAATGCAGCTTGTTATTCAGCCATGTAGACTTTAATCCCAGCTCATAATTAGTGGTGGTATCTGGTTTATAGCTAAGCTCATGCGGCAGTGCACAGATGATCTGTTGCTCAGGTAGTGTTTCTGGACAGGACTCCAAACCGTTGCCACCGCCTAACCTAAATCCTTCACTGACAGTGAAGTACGTCAGCAGTCCATCTTGCCAAGTGTAATTGGCATTAAACTTAAACAAACTACCATTGTCTTTGGCACTGACTTGTTCAAATGAAATTTGCTCAAGGCTTGGCAGGCCACCAGAATAGAGCGGGGTTTCAGCCGCTGACTCAGTTTTAACATCATAGCGATAGAAACGAGCGCCCACTGTGATATTAAAATCGTCTGAAAATGCATAGCCAATTTCGCCAAACAATGCTGACTCTTTGCTGGTGGCATTGGTCAGTGCAATATATTCAAGATCTTGCTCAATATTGTTGATTTCGTCGCCCCAAAACTCCGTGAGCCCTGGCGTGTACTCTCTATCGTCCGAGCTAATTTCCTGTTTGCTGTAATATACCCCTGCAATCCAATTTAGTGCGTTATCCCCTTTAGAGACTAAACGGATCTCTTGGGTAAACGTGTCTTGATCTGTGGTGTCTTTAGTCAAAGCGGTAAAACTAGGAAAGTCCGCGTAACCTGGCCAAATATCATAAAGGAGATCGGTTTGATCTCGTTGGCCTTGCTGTTCTTTGCTTGACCAACCGGATGCCGAAACTAAATCAGCAAACTCTAAATCGGCGTTGATTTCAAGGCTAAGCAGGTCGTCTTCTTGTTCATTAGGTTCAAGCACGCGATAGGCTGACTCGTTTGGTTTAATAGAGTCGGCAAGCGGGTGTTGTGCGCCAAGGCTTTGATACTGTGAAATCGAGTTAGCACCATTTTCTTGTTTTTGATGGAAATAGTTCAGTGTGGTATCGATATTCTCACTCACCAACCAACGTAGAGAAACACGCGTGGTGGTAATGGTCTCATCATTTGCATCCGCCACTGAGTTGATATTCGCTTTAACATCCTCAGCATTGGACCAGTCGGGGTCTGGGTTTGAAACGCCAGCTTGCTTAACCACATAGCTATAATCCATAAAGCCGGGGTTGTGATAGCGGTTAATGCTCGCACGAACGGCCAACTCATCCATCGCTATAGGCATATTGAAGACAGCACCGATTTCATGACCGTTACTGTCACTTTCATCGATACTGAATACGTCGCCACTGAGTTTACCCTCAATGACATCAAGCACAGGTGCTTTTAGCATGGTTCTAATCGCACCACCAAGCGTACCTGCACCGTATAGCGTACCTTGTGGGCCGATTAAGACTTCAACACGCTCGATATCGGTTAGTCGCAAATCTACGTTGATTGGAATTTCGCCGAGGTAAGTTGCTACAGTGCCCGAGTCAGAGGCACGTTCCGACGAATTAGTATTCAAGCCACGAACAATAATAGGTGAGCCCTCACGGCCACCTTGTTCTGTGATTGTCAAACCAGGAACCCATCTTGCTACATCTTCAAGGTCGCCAATATTTTGGTCGCTCATCACATCGCTATCGACGGCAGTAATGTTTAATGGCGCTTCTTGAACTGTGCCGGCGCGCCGAGTGGCTGTTACTTGAATTCGTTCAATTGACTTTTCTTGAATCTTACTTTCTTCAGCTTGTGATTGATTAACAACAAAAAAACTCGAACTAACTGCTAGTGCGACTAAGCTTGGATGGAGCTTACTCATGAATGGTGAAACCTCAAATTAAGAATTAAACATGACGAAATTTCAATCTTTAGAAGTGGGTAACTATGCAGGCGGTGCATTTCTGTCCCGAGTTTAGAAAGAATTTCATACAACCGGTGGTGAATTGACTCACCATGTTTTGTTCATGGTTTAGGTAAATTTAGCCACCTTGAAACTGCGGCGCATGCTAACATGCTTATTCTTGTTTTGTGAATAATTATTTTGATTTTTTGAATGGTTATTTCTTTTTCAAATGAGATGGTTTGCGAAAATTTTCAAATAGCTTAGAGTATTAACTCCGTATGTTTCTTTTGTACGTCGATTATCTTAAGGAAAAACAATGAAAAAGCTGATGTTTGCATTGTTGGCATCTTGTACGTTACTTGGTTGCTCTGACAGTGAAGTTGGTGATGTGTCACTAGGTCTATTTACGCTCAAAGATATAAAGCTGGACTCTATGGTTGACCCTGTTGTAACGGGTGTGACCTGTCATGTGGCGAGTGTTGAAGACGACTTGAGTTTTTCGGACCCAAGCGATAGCTCTATCTCTTGTCGTCAAACGAGCGAAATAACACCTGCAATGCTAGCGAATATAGATAAAAGTGACTCTGGCGAAGTGGTATTTAAAAAATCAAAAAGTGTATTTTTTAAATCAATGAAAGTGAGAAGGATCTTTGATGCAAAAAACCAAACCTTGATGTACTTAGCCTATACCACTAAGGAAACCTCTGGTAGCTTTAAGCATAGCTTATCAACAGTGCCATTATGGGGAACTCAGGCTTATCAAGGCGTTAAAACCAATTAACTCGAATGTTGGCTAGCACATAAACCCATAAGTTTCGATAATTGCATTAAGTAAATTATTTTTTTGTTTGAATTAAACCTTTTTGCTCACGATTTCGACTAAGCTTAGTAGTGATAATGTTAGGAGAAATCGTGATGCTAAAAACACGCTTTTTAGGGAAAACGGTCAATATTGCATTTGCAGTGATGACTGTATTATTTGTTGTTTTAACGTTAACAACTGATGCTCATAGCATCTCATCTCAAGCAACTCAGGCTGAGATGTTTAGTCAAGATGAGATGATTACCGAGTCCAAATCTAAGTAAGTTTGGACCGTGATTTATCTTGTTTTGCTGATTAATGTCATTCGAAACGATGAAAAATTAATATAAATAGTGCGCTCGGCTCAGTCTTTGTTGCGCGTAGTGTTAAGTGCATAAATTTGCATGAAGTTTTTATGACATATACTCATGCTTCACTTACGCTCTGTATAGCGTATAAACTCTAAACTGCCATCTCTGACTCATCTCATTAATAGTCTTAACTAGGCTGTCACTAAAATTGTAATTAATTTGTTGCGTTCTCCCCAGTCTGCATTAGCTTTAATTAGGGACTAAGAAAAAAGCAGCGCAGTTTGCAATCGGATATATGCAAGTTTCTGTTTTAAAAAATACGAATTTTAGCTGACGTACTCACTATTCGTCTGACTAAAACGCTCAAACACAAGGAAGAAATATGGCACGCCAATTCGATAACTTTTATAGTCATGGGGCAATTAATTTTAGTGATTTTATTAATTGCGTTTCTAGCTTATATACTGGTCCAGACTGCTTGGATGACAGTACGCTAAGACTACTTGCTGAAATGTTGTATCGACTATCACAAAATAAGCAATTTCTCGCGGCACAAGTGGCGAGTAGCAGTGACTACCAGCACCACGTTCGAGGGATGTTGGACAATGATGATCTTTATGTACTTTATGAAAATAAACGACCATTTTTTAAAGTATGTGCACAGATTTGGCATCCAACACCAAAGCGGGGCTCTCAACACTGCTTTGTTCCGCAGGCACGGGACTATAATTTTACGGCATTGACGACCAATTATTTTGGCCCAGGTTGTGGATGCAAGCTCTACCAATATGAATATAGGAAGGACTTACAGCAAGGCGAGCATTGTGATTTGCAGTTTGGACAGTTTTATCAATTTACCCCTGAGTCTGTGCTTTTTACAGAAGCGTCGAGAGATGTGATAGCGCAGGCTTTACCTAAAAGTTTGAGTATCACCATCAGTTTACAGCTGGAGCAAAGGCCACACGCTTGCTTTTTGTTTGACAAGTCAACAGGTCGTGTACAGCGTATTATCGTTGAGTTACCACCGGAATGCGTCGACACGCCAAAATCTCTAGTGCTCGAAAGCTAAGCAAATTAGTTTGCAAAAGTGCGGGAAAAGTCAATTAATTCGCAATTTTCCGTCTTTTATAGCTGTAACAAAAACGCAAATATGTTACTTGTAGTTGCATCTATGAGAATAGCATGAGCACTTTATTGCACTTCATTTCTGAATAAAGTGCTTATATCCATTTGCTTTTTCAAATTGGTATGACTATTCCATCAGCAACCAGATCTGCACTGGTATTTTTAGCTTTGACAACAACCCTAATGGAGCGGCGTAATAATGAATAAAATAAGCGTGGTAGCACTCTCTGTCGTGCTAGGTTTGAGCGGATGTGCTCAAGACAAGCCAACAACAGAAACGACATCTGTTGCTAAAACCACTGAACCAACTCTCTCTCGTGCAGAAATCGACAAAGTCGTAGAGCAGTACACCAAGCAATTTATTAACCACCAACCCGCGCTTGCCACTTCGCTTAAATTATCAAGTAGTGAATATGGTCACTATGCTAATAGACTACCGGATTACTCGGTTGTCGGAATGCAGGCGCTTCAGGTGGATATGAACGCAGCCGCAGATAAATTAAAACAATTACAATCGGGCGTGGCGAACTCTAATGACTTGTTGCACCTTAAAGTAAATGAAGTTATTGCACGTTATTATGCTGGGGATAAAGGCTTCTCGGCAGGTTATATTGATACTTGGGGCGGACACCTGCCATATATTGTTAACCAATTGTCCGGCCCATTGCTGGATATTCCAAATGTGCTTAAAGACCAGCATGGAATAGAGAGTGAGCAAGATGCAAAAGACTATGTTGCCCGCCTAAATGCTTTTGTTGAAGTCACGAAGCAAGTTGCAAATAAGGTAAAAGCGGATGCCAATAAAGGCGTAATTTTACCAAAAGTACTGTTTCCAAACACGCTAGGCTATTTAGATAACTTCACGGCGTCAAGTGGTGCAGAACACCCTTTGGTTGCATCGTTTAAAGATAAACTTGCAGATCTTGACGGTATTACGGATAAAGCCGCCGCTGATTATGTTGCACAGGCAACGCAAATTGTTGAGCAAAAGCTTTATCCTGAATTTAAAAATGTGTCTGCGATTATGCACGCTCTAGAGAGTAAAGCGCCTGAAAATGTCGGTATTTGGGCCCAACCAAATGGCGAAGCTTTCTACCAGCATGAGATCACCTATTTGGCGGACTCTGATATGAGCGCGGAAGAGATCCACCAAATTGGCCTTGCTGAGGTGGAGCGTATTTCAAAGCGTATGGACGAAATCCTCAAGCAAAACGGCTATTCACAAGGCACTGTTGGCGACCGGATGAAGCAGCTCAATGAAGAGTCGAGATTCTTATATGCGGATTCTGACGAAGGTCGTGAAGCGTTATTATCGTTCTTGCGTGGTGAAATAGGGAGCATTTTACAAAAAGCGCCAGATTACTTTTCTACTATTCCACCGCAACCTGTTGAAGTTAAACGTATACCAAAAGCCGTGGAAGCGGGTGCACCGGGTGGTTACTACAACGGTCCATCGCTTGATGGAAGTCGTCCTGGGGTATTTTCAATCAACCTAAAAGACATGAAAGCAGTACCAAGCTTTGGCATGAAAACCTTAACGTATCATGAGGCGGTCCCTGGTCACCACTTCCAAATTGCGCTTAATATGTTGCAAACAGAAATTGGTTTGATGCGTCAAAATGCCTCATTTAATGGTTATGTTGAGGGCTGGGCGCTGTATTCAGAGCTATTGGCTTACGAAATGGGGATGTATAAGGACGACCCTTTTGGAGACTTAGGTCGCCTGCAAGCTGAGGCATATCGTGCTGCTCGACTGGTGGTTGATACGGGCCTGCATTATAAAAAGTGGACACGCGACCAAGCGATCACCTATTTTGCTGATGCAACTGGTACGGCGATGAGTGATGTGGTATCGGCTATCGACCGTTATATCGCTTGGCCAGGTCAAGCGCTTGGTTATAAGTTAGGTATGCTTAAATTAGTTGAACTTAGAGAGTACGCTAAACAGCAGCTAGGTGATAAGTTTGATATTAAAGCATTCCACGACGTGGTGTTGCTAAAGGGAGCAAGGCCAATGGCGCTTGTTGAAGAAGATATCAAGACTTGGATTAATTCTCTGAAGTCGTAAATATACTTTTCGGCTTGAAGTCAGTGAACGATGCTGGCTTCAAGCTGAAGTTATCTACAAACTGCTATTTCTAGCACTCGTTCACACTTAATGTACGATCATAATTTGCAATTCGGCTTTGCCACGGCATTTTCAATAATTTCTTTGCTGCGATGTATATCTTTCTTTTTCAGCTCAAATCCTGCTTCATCTTCATTTTTGACCGGTTGATAAGCGAGTTTTGCATAAAGCGCAAAGTGATCTGACCCTATGTTGTCTAGCCTTTTAATATCGATTACTGTGAAGTGGTGACTCGAAAACAAATGATCCAGCGGCCAGCGTGCAAACGGGTACTGTGCATGAAACGTGTTAAACATGCCTCGGCCAACTCGTGGATCAAGAAGCCCACTTATTTTCCTAAATAATCTCGTGGTTGGAGACCAAGCAACATCATTGAGATCGCCAGTGACTATGGTAGGCAAAGGCTCATTTATGACGCGTTTGGCGACAACCACCAATTCTGCGTCTCGCTCAATGGCCGTTTCGTTTTCGGTGGGGCTTGGCGGTGCTGGGTGCAAAAAATGGGCTTGGATCATGATATGGGGAGCGATCTTGAGTTTTGCATGAATCGAAGGTACACCTTCTTCAACGATATATTCACATTTTGCCTCGTCTAGCGGGTAGCGAGAATAAACATGCATGCCATATAAATTTGATTGCGGGCATTTAACGCTGTAGGGCAGTATATCTAACAACGAGTCTAATTGTTGCTCCCATATCTCATCACTCTCTAACGTGACTAAAATATCAGGTTGATGTACTCGGACTTGCTCCAATAGCAGATTAAACTGTCGATTGGTTTGCAGTACATTGGCGGTGATTAGGCTGATTGTGTGAGTATTGGTTGTCGCTTTTTTTACCTCGACTGGCCAAAGCGGGGTGTAGGGTAAAATCCACCACAGTTGAAAACTTAAACAGGCTAATAAAGAAATGACAGCAAGCGCGGCTACGCTTTGAAGATTAAGGTAGAAAATGGACAGCAGTAGCGTAAATGCAGTAATAACAACGAGCTGAAGTCGCGGGAACTCCATTGCTCTAACACTCCAGTGCGGATGTTTAGCAAGTGGCAATAACGTAGCAAGTAGGATAAAACCACACAGCGCGACGATAACCCAAGTCATGAAATTCCTCAGCAAATAGGTGAATTCAAGAAGTATATTTCATGTTAGCTGAAATCGCTGTGAATAGCATCGGGTCTGGACGGTTGCCTAAACCCGATACTCGTTCAGGGATATTTAGTCGAGATTAGTTTTGATATGGGGTATTTTCCGCAAAGTATTCATGGCTGTCAGCATTTTGAATTGCTTGACTTGGGTTAGAAATTGCCAAGTTTTTCGCGCCAGATTGACCATAAACGATGTCATCTGTACCCGCCACGGCGTTAAAGTGACTTAGCTCGTGAACAATCGTGCCTGCACGTGAATCCGTACCCAGCTCATTTGCGCTCCAAAATGCGCGGCATAGATAGACTTTGTATGGTTGATTTGGGTATACATAAGCAAAGTATGATTTGTTACAACTACAGTCAAAAGTGAGATCTTGGTTGTCGATTGCATCATTGATTGCATTGAAGTTGGATTTCACGGTTGCATAACGGCTGCTTGTCGCTGCACCAAACCAAGTTTGATAACGCGTAGACGGGTTGCTTGCTGAGTGGCTATTTAGGTAGGCAACAGAGTCATTAGTGATCTGATCTGCAGCATTTAGTGCTGACAAAATACTGGTTTTTTCACTGTTACTACAACGGCCTGTAAAACAAGTGCCATCAGTGCAGTCAGCAGCGCGGGCGCTTGGTTTTGCATTGATTTGAACATTGCCTTTCGTCATCGCAACGCCTTCAAGCCACAGGTTTACCGAGTTTGAGCTGAGCTCTGCTACATCGGCACGCATCATTGATTGCTGCCCCATCGTTCTGGCAGCCATACGTGGCATTTCTTTTTTACCGAAAAGGTCAAATGACTCAACATCATAACTAATTTCGTAGTTACCTGGCTGGCTAAGATCATAAAGGCCCGAAAGCTCAAATGATTTAGTGAGTGTTTCGCCAGACTTTAACTTAATAAAGTCAGCTTCAGTAGGAGCCGGGCGTTTGTAGTGAGGACCAAAGAAATTAACTTCTTTACCATCACGCGTAATTTTGAAAATATGCTCTTCTTCAAGATCTGTATACCAGCTTAGAATTTTCTGATTACCTTTACCCTGATTGGTGATATTTAGTGTCGCAATAACATCGCCGTTGCTTTTTGTGTCGACATCAACACTTACCGCTAGGTCTTTATTCATTGCTTGAGCATTCAGTGATGCGGTTACGGCTGCCGCGAGTAACCCTGTTGATAGTGTGCGTGATAGTAGCTTCATTATTTCTTCCTGTTGAGGTTGCTACAGTCTCTCGGCTGGCAGGTACAAAACCAGTAGTGAGGACTGAGTTTACTTGTTGTCATTTCGTTATTTTTAAAGATGAATTCAATCTTCACTTTTAATTAACAATAAT
>NZ_JAKEVK010000030.1:0-35462 GCF_022398435.1 Pseudoalteromonas sp. Isolate6
ATCTTGGGTCACATTACTGACCGCAATTAAAATAATATAACATTTAGGATTGGAATATGCGTATTAAAGCTATCTCCGCGGCCATGGTGTTGGCCTTTTCTCAGTACGTTGCTGCCGATGAAGGCATGTGGCAACCACATCAACTACCTGAACTTGAATCTATTTTAAAGTCTAAAGGACTGGAAATTGATGCTAAGTCAATTTCTAAACTCACTGAATTCCCGATGAATGCGGTGATTAGCTTAGGTGGCTGTACGGCGTCATTTGTCTCTCCTAAAGGTTTAGTGGTGACAAATCATCACTGTGCATACGGCTCTATTCAATACAACTCAACAACAGATAATAATATTCTTGAGAATGGCTTTTTAGCAAAACAGCCAAGTGAAGATCTACCAGCGGCACCGGGCTCACGGGTTTATGTGACAAAAGAAGTGTCGAACGTAACGGATAAAGTTAATGCCGGTACTGATTCGCTTACCGGTAAAGCACGTTTTGATGCCATTGACAGTAAGCGCAAACAACTTGTTGCTGAGTGTGAGCAAGATGAAAGCTATCGCTGTAATGTTTATACCTTTCATGGTGGATTGGAATATTACCTCATTAAATCTTTAGAGATAAAAGACGTCCGTCTGGCATATACACCAGCGATGGGCGTGGGCAAATATGGTGGCGATATAGATAACTGGATGTGGCCTCGTCACACCGGCGACTTTGCTTTTTACCGTGCATATGTGGGTAAAGATGGTAAGCCAGCTGAGTTTTCTAAGGATAACGTACCTTATAACCCTGAGTCGTTTTTGAGTGTGAGTGCAAAAGGCGTGCAAGAGGGCGACTTTGTGATGGTAACGGGTTATCCGGGTCGTACCAACCGCTATCGTATTGCTTCTGAAGTGGATTATGTATTTAACACGGTTTACCCCATGGTACGCAAACATAACTCTAAGTATGTGGAACTGATTGAAGAAAACGCACCTGAAGGTTCTCAAGCTCGTATTGCTTACGAAAGCACCATTGCGGGTTACAACAACTACATCAAAAACTTTGGCTCTATGATTGAGAGCTTCAAAAAAGGCAGTATGTATAGCCGCAAGCAGCAATTTGAGCGCGATCTTAGCACTTGGATTAATGCTGATGCAGACCGTAAAGCAAAGTATGGTGCTGTACTAAACGAATTGAGCGAGTTGGTTGCTCAATCTCAAGCTCATTATGAGCGTGATATGATGGTTGGCTATATCCATCGCTCACAAATGATGTCTACTGCGCGTAAGCTTTATCGCTTGGCGGTTGAAAAACAAAAGCCTGATGCTGAGCGTGAGAGTGGTTATCAAGAACGTGATATGCCAAAAATCAAAGCGGGGCTACAGCGTATGACGCGCCGTTATGATGAAACAGTTGATAAAGCGATTATGCTTTACTTCATGGAGCTTTATGCAGCCTTGCCAAAAGAAGCGCGTTTAGCTGAAGTAGATAAGCAGCTTCAACTTGAAAACGGCTTCAATAAAGCAAAGCACCAAGCGCTGCTAGATGAGATGTATGCTAACTCTAAGCTTGCTGATGAAAAAGCCCGTCTTTGGATGTTAGATTTAGAGCTTGAGCAGTTAAATCAGAGCTCTGATCCATTCATTCAATATGCAAAAGCGATTTTTGCAGTGATGAAGCAAATCGAAGATGAAGAAAAAGAATTGGCTGGTAAGCAGCAATCTGCACGTCCTGCTTTGATGGAAGCGATTATTGCTTACAACAAATCTCAAAATAAGCCAGTTTACGCGGATGCTAACAGCACACTCCGTGTCACTTACGGTACGGTAGGTGGCTATTCACCGCAAGATGGCTTAGTGGCAACGCCATTTACCTCGCTTGAAGGACTGTTGGCGAAAAATACTGATGTTGAACCATTTAACGCGCCTAAAAAGCAGCAGCAGTTGATCCGTGAAAAAGTATATGGTCAATATACAGGGGGCATGAATACCGTACCGGTGAATTTCCTTTCTAACGTAGATACCACAGGTGGTAACTCGGGCTCGCCAACCCTTAACGGAAAAGCGGAGTTAGTGGGTTTACTCTTTGATGGTGTATATGAAAGCATTATTGGTGATTGGGATTACGATAAGAACCTGAACCGCTCAATTCATGTTGATTCGCGTTACATGTTATGGGTAATGGATAAGGTTGATAATGCGCAAAACCTGTTAGATGAAATGAAGATAGTAAAGTAGGTCGACCTTTAGGTCGACAACCATCCTTACGTTTAAAGGGTAGCCTTTGGGTTTAAACGTTAGTCGGCCTAAAGGCCGACCTACGGGTGATATCAATTTGTCGAAAAACAATGCCGGCCATGAGGCCGGCATTATTATGTTACTTTGCCATTAACTGGCGGATATACTTCACCGGAGCACTACCAAAGCTTAAGAATTCTTCGTGGAATGTTTTTAAGTCAAATTCCTTTCCAAGCTTTTGTTTTTGTGTTTCGCGGAAGTCGTAAATTTCGCGATAACCAGAGTAGTAGCTGGTTAATTGCACTTGGCTTAAGGTTGCACGACGCCATTTACCCTCTGCTTCTGCACGTTCTTGGAAGGCACCATTCATCAATAGATCTAATCCTTGCTCTTGGTTTATCCCTTTGACATGAATACCGTAATCTAGGATGGTGTTACAGATCACGCGTAGGTTCCACTTGTAATACATTAACCACATTTCAGGCTCAAAGTTGCCATAGCCTTCTTCTAGCATCATGCGTTCAGTGTAGACCGCCCAGCCCTCAACCATTGCGCCGTTACTAAAGATGCTTTTTATTAGCGATGGAGACTCATTTGAGTATACCAATTGCGTGTAATGGCCAGGCACGGCTTCGTGAATGTTTAAGATCTGCAGGATCCAACGGTTGTATTCGCGAAGGTATGATTCAGCTTGTTCATCGTTCATAGAGGTGAGTGGAGACACATTATAATAGGTGTTCTCATTTTTGTCGTATGGGCCTGGTGCACTGATTGAAGCACCAGCAAAGCCACGCATGTACTCAGGCGTTTCGCGAACAACCAGCGGTTTTTCAGGATCTAGAGTGATGAGATCTTTTTCCATGACAAATTTTTCTAGCTCTGGAATTTGCCCCTGTATTTCGCTTACAAAGTCTTCACGTTTTACGTGTTGTAGCGAGAGGTGCTTGATAAGTGTGGCTATTGCATCAACGTCAGACTCTGGGCGTGGTTTATCTGCAAAGTACTTTGGCCACAGCTTATTGGTGATTTTAACCATTTCATTGGTAACACGGGCCTTGTCAGCCAGTGCTTTCTCATACATTTGCTTTGCGGTATAACCAGATTGAATATCAAAAGCAAACTTCTCTTCGTACAGCTTCTCACCAATTCTAAATGAACGTGCGTTACCACTTGCTTTTAGCTCTGCTTCGAGATTAGTAAGGAAAGAAACATATCCATTTATAGCTGATTTAGCCGCAGCAAAGCGCTGTTTAAAGAGCGCTTTTTCCTCTGCTGTTAGCAATGAAGTGGCAAGCTTATCAAGTAACTCATCGTTTAATACACTAAAAGCGCCTTGGTTTTGTGCAATCGCCAGTTGAGTATATTCAAGGGTTGGATTGCTAATATTATGCTGTGCGGCTTCATAATAGGCTGGCACATTTTGTAGACGCGTGAGCACTAGTTTGAGCTTTTCGTCGTCGGTTTTAAAACGGCTGTTTAAGATAGTTGCAAAGCCATAGGAAACATTGTAGTTCGATGGATTCCATTGCCAGCTTTTGAAGGTTTCAATGTGCCAGATATCGCGCTTTAGACGATTTTCAATTAAGTAATAATCAATTTTTTGACTATTGCTCAAATTGGCAAGATCAAACCGGTATAACTTCGCTAACTGTGCTCTAGAGAAGGCAACACTTTCGTCACGGCTCGCTTGATTCGGTACCGTAATGATATCATCGTACTTGCCAAAACCTGCCCATAGTGAGGCTTCTGGGTACTGCTTCCATAAGTCATTGATAAATTGCTGAGAAAACTCAGCGAATTGTGCATCTTTTGCTACTGTCTGCTGTGAAATTAAAGGCGTCGTCTCGACAGACGAAGAAGAAAGTGAGCAGCCAGTCAGGCCCATTGCCATGGCTAGTGCCATGCACAAGGCAGTTTTTTTCATTATTGTGTCCTATTTAATGGTTTTCGCTATCATAACAAGATTTCGCTTTGTTTGCTTTGTCTGGCTCATCCAACCACACCGCACCGTTAGCCTCTTTGGCAACGATGTCATCTGGGTTGTAGATAGGACACGATTTCATCGATAAGCAGCCACAGCCAATGCAACCATTGACATAATTTCTTAGACGCTGCATGTAAGCAATTTTCTCATCCAACTTTGCTT
Organism: Pseudoalteromonas sp. Isolate6; assembly: GCF_022398435.1. Taxonomy (NCBI): domain Bacteria; kingdom Pseudomonadati; phylum Pseudomonadota; class Gammaproteobacteria; order Alteromonadales; family Pseudoalteromonadaceae; genus Pseudoalteromonas; species Pseudoalteromonas sp. Isolate6. Next base: position 4,363 of record NZ_JAKEVK010000030.1, read on the forward strand.
GCCAGGCTTTAGATAGTTTGGCCCAGTCTTCTTTGGTTGGTGTTCTTGAATCGGGCAGGGTATCGAGGGTTTCTTTTATCTCGCCAAGGGTTATCCCCATCTTTTGGCCCGCTTTAATAATGGCAATACGGCGCAGTACATCCTTTTTATAACGGCGCTGGTTACCGTTATTACGCCAACTGCGAATAAGCCCTTTGTTCTCATAAAAATGCAGTGCAGACACCGCAACGTCAGCTCTTTGAGCAACTTTACCGACACTGAGATTTGGTTCGTCTCTTAATAATTTTTCAGTTTTCATAAATTAATGCTTTACCTTAACTTAAGGTGAGGTTTTAAGGTTGCACCCAATTTAATATTAATGCAACTGGAATTGAACCTTATGAAAACAGTCGTTATTTACTCAAGCTCAAACCCCAATGGAAATACCTACCAATCTGCAAAGGCACTAGCAGAAGAAAAAAGAGCGGAACTCATCTATTTAGACCGTTATAAAATTGGTGAGTATTGCTATAAACATTCTCACAGTGACGATGACTTTGTTAACCTGTTTAGATGGGTACTCGGTTTTGAGCACATTATTTTTGCATCCCCTGTTTATTGGTATGCTGTAACACCAAGAATGAAGGCATTTATCGACAGAATAACCGACTTTATGGACATCGAAGCGCTAAAGCCTGAGCTCAGAACGCTGCGCGACAAGCAGTTTTCGATTTTATCAACCTCATGCCAAGAGAAAGCACCAGCACCATTTACTGAGATGCTGGTGGGAACCTTTGAGTATTTGGGTATGAAATTACAAGAGCAACATCATGTTCATTACCCTTACGCCGATTAATAGCAGTGGATTTTGTTGGGTGGGGCTGTGTGACGATAGCTTTTAAAGATCGCTGCGTGAAGCAGCGCCTACTCTGGAGTAAAACCAGTCTGATATAAGGCGGTTTATCCACCGAGCAGTTTGTGACTGGTGTATATTTAGATGAGGGAAAGGGCTTTAAAGATCGCTGCGTGAAGCAGCTCCTACTCTGAAGTAAAACCAGTCTAGTAGGAGGAGGTTTACCCGTCGAGCGGTTTGTGGCCGGTGTATATTTAGATGGGGGAAAGGGCTTTAAAGATCGCTGCGTGAAGCAGCTCCTACTCTGAAGTAAAACCAGTCTAGTAGGAGGAGGTTTACCCGCCGAGCGGTTTGTTGCCGGTGCGTACTTGCAAAGGCCGAAAATATTATAGAGTGTTATTAGTTTGAGTCTTAACTGTGGCAACTTGGCTCATTAATTAACGCAGCGTAAAACGTCAAGGAAGAAATATGAATATCTCCGAGATACAAAAAGAAAGAACGATTATTTTACCAGAAAAATATTTAGTGTTCGTTGCGAGTGTAGACGCGGGCGAGGACTATTTCTTCAACGAGTTTCCTGAAGAGTACCCTGATTTCGAAGGCCGATGCTGGGCTTTTTATGATGAACCACTCTTAAGTGAAGAAGTTGAAATGATTGGTATCGGTAAGGCACCTGCACATCAGCAACTAGCGCTTTACTTAAAATGTTATCAACAAAGCACTAAAAAAGGCGAAATTCATTCGCCTGAAGGGCTGATTTCTATTAGTCGAGTCGCCAATGCTTTTGTTATTGCAGAAGATGACGGTGATTTTTTTATCTAGACCCTGAAGATAGTTTTTCGGTTTGGATATTTTATCACGATGGTTGTGATGTAAAGAAAGTATCAAATTCAATGGAAGAATGGTTGATGCGCGCTAAGGCTGCTTAATAGAGTGGGGCGTTAAAACCCCTTGCTACCCGACATTTCTCAGCGGAAGTACGCACTTCCGCCTATGCGAACAGGTGTAAATTCACACCTTGAATTCACTTACCATTTGTGAGAGTTGCTGTGACATTTCGCTTAATTGCTGGCTCGATGCTTTGGTGTGTTCAGCGCCAAGAGCGGTTTGGTTTGCCACTGTTGCGATGCCACTGATGTTGTCAGTCATGTCATTAAGATCTTCGGATTGCTTTTCACTCCAGGTAGCGATATTAACGTTAATATCATTCACGGTTGCAATGGAGAGGTTGATTTGCTCTAGTGCGTGCTTGCATTCTTGGCTCACTTTGAGGCTTTGCTCGGATGCTGCACGGCAGCTTTGCATTTCTTCAACGGTTGTGGCGACGCCATTGTGTAGTTTATCAATAATGGCTTGAATATCATCGGTAGATTGTTGTGTACGCTGAGCCAGCGTTCTTACCTCATCGGCCACCACGGCAAAACCTCGGCCTTGCTCTCCCGCTCTTGCAGCCTCGATAGCCGCATTCAATGCTAATAAATTAGTTTGTTCTGCCACTTTTTTAATGACATCAAGTACTGCACCAATCTCGGTTGATGAGCGTTGTAGTTCGAGCACGGCTTGTTGCGCTGAGTCAACACTACGAGAGGCGTGTGCTATGACTGCCACATTTTCGTCTACATGCGCCAGCCCTTGAGTCGTCAGTGTGGTTGTCTCTGCCACTTTATTAAGCGCACGCATTGACTCATTATTGACAGCTTGTGCCACTTGATTAAGCGACTGCATGCGTTTTTGCACCGATTCTGTTTCACTGTTTTGTTGTCCAATACCAGCTTGGATTTGCTCGGTAATACAGGATAACTCTTCTGCTTGAGAGGCCAAAGAGTGGGTGTTTTCGTTGATATCGTGCAGTACATCACGAAAATGCGAGTTCATTTTATTAAATGCGATAGCCATTTGGGCAAGCTCGTCTTTACCGTGGCTTTTCAGTGCAATGGTGAGGTCTTTTTGCGCTGAAATGAGTCCCATCGTGCGGGTGAGCTTATCCAGTGGTTTGGTAATATTTTTGCTGATCAAGCTAGAGAGAAAAATAAGTAATATTGCGTAGCCGAGCGTTTCAGCAGTCATCGACATGAGCCGGTCATAAAACTGTTCTTCAACGTCTTGAAGGTAAATACCAGTACCAATTGCCCAGCTATAGTGCTCTAGGTTAGCGATATAAGAAAGCTTTCCCTCAAGCTCCTTTGTCCCCGGTTTTGGCCATTGATATTGGGCAAAACCTTGTTGATTTTGATTGGCAATGATGACGAACTGGCTGAATGCTTCGCGAATGAAGCGTTCATGATGGTTAGTCATTGAGGTGCCGTTGAGTAGCGGCTTAATGGGGTGCGTTACCATGTTCCCGCTTAAGTCAAATAAGAAGAAGTAGCCTGCGTCACCATAGCGTGCAGCATCAATGAGTTTTTTTATTTTTTCTTGTCTTTGTTGTGGGGTGAGCGAGCTGTCAGTGGCAACCATGTTAAGTTGTGCAACTGTGGTTTCCATTAGGTTTTTTGCATTAATGCGCCGTTCGTGCGTTAAGCTGTCTCGTAAAACGAGTGCTGATGAGAGTTGCACGAGGGCAATGATCACGACAGACAAAAGCAGACTGAGTCTGAGTTTATTGGGTACTTTCATCAAACCTAAGAGTTTATTCAGCTGCTTCATGAGTTCCTCTAGCAATAAAGAATTAGTTGAAATGACAGCGATGTCAATTGGCGGGGATCATACTTAGAACGAACCAAAAATAAATAGCATGAACAAAAGATGAATAAGGCGTTAAGTCGTGCAGGTTGCTATCTAATTGATAGTTAATATAAATGTTAATATTTACGTTTTGTAAATGATTGTGAATGAGAATTATTGCTAATAAGTGCGCTTAAGAATTTTGTCTTATTAGGGAATGTTTAGGATAGGGATAGATTAAGAAAGTTTGATATAGATCATTGCAGATATCGCTTGAATCGAATAGTGACTTTGTTATACTCGCTGCGAACTTTCAGTTTAGACTGAAAGCTCTGAACTAATCAATTCTATCAAGATAAAAACATCAGGATAATCTGTGCCTCCGTTAAGCTATGCTCGACATACTGCTACCACTGACGACACGACCTATCAAGGTTGTGCGATGACGCGTGCGCAGTTATTCGGTCGTATTTTCAGTGTACTAAGCGCATTGATGATGTTTAACACGGCATTATTATTCACTGGCATGCTAGGTGATGTAGCTGAATTAGAAGCTCTTTTTGCAGATAATTCATTACCTGACTCTGTGTTGGTGATGCTCGGAGCGTTTTTGGCTCAACCTATCTTGTCATTGCAATTATTGATAGGTATTTATTGGCTAGTTTTCCATACTATTTTGCCTACACGCGCTGGTATCGTGCTGCGCAAAATGGCATTCGCCTCTACAGAGGCTATTCACCCTCAACCAGTGCCGAGCGCACATGGTTGTCGTGCTCCTCCTTTTTGATACCGCTGTCTGTTTGCGTAATTGCAATATTTTAATCCAATGTGTTTGATTTAAGCGATTTGGGTCAGCAGTCAGCAATTCAGTTTCAATTACATTAATCGGCTACTTACAGTCCTTTTAGGGCGAATTGTAAGCTTAGCAAATGTGATTGTCCGTTTACTGTGTCGATTATTTGGTAAATGGTTAGTGGCTGGTATCAAAGGAGTATTTCCCTTCACTAATGTATTTTCCCTGATGGATACAGTGCAATTCGAACTTGTGCAGCATAGCTTGCACAAATAGATACTCAGCGTGCTTGATAAATAAGCCGCAGCTTATCGTTGAAGGGTAATCAATTGAATAAACGTAGTGTCGTGAATTATGTGCTCGCTTCATTGGGGCTAATGCTCACCGGTTGTAATGGTGGCATTTTGGATCCCAAGGGGCAAATTGGCATGGATGAGAAGTCCTTGATCATCATTGCCACTGTACTGATGTTGCTCGTTGTAGTACCAGTAATTATTCTTACCTTATATTTTGCGTGGAAGTACCGAGATGGTCGTGACCACGAAATCTATGCACCTAAATGGGCTCACTCTAACAAAATAGAAGCCGTGGTTTGGACCATTCCGATTGTGATTATTATTGTACTTGGGGTGATCACCTGGCGTTCTACACAATCGCTTGATCCATACAAGCCGTTGGAGGGCAAAGGAGAACATCTCACCGTTCAAGTGGTATCGCTAAACTGGAAGTGGTTATTTATCTATCCAGATCAAGGCATTGCCAGCGTGAATGAACTGGTGTTTCCAGCGAATGTCCCGGTGGAGTACAAAATCACTTCCGAAAGCACCATGAACTCTTTCTTTATTCCGCAGCTCGGTAGTCAAATCTACTCGATGGCAGGGATGGAAACGCAGCTTCACCTGATTGCCAACGAGCCGGGGACGTTCAGAGGCTTTTCTGCTAACTACAGCGGAGCGGGCTTTACGGGTATGAAGTTCGATGCCATTGCGACCAAAGACAAAGCAAGTTTTGATAACTGGGTTGCCGATGTCAAAGCAAACGGCGAAGCCTTAACCGCAGGTCGTTACACGCAACTGGCTGAGCCTTCGGAATACCACCCCGTTGAATATTTTGGCTCGGTAGAGCAGGGCTTATTCCACACCATAGTTATGAAGTACATGCAGGGCCATGGCGAAATGAGTTATTACGCCAAACCAGAGCATGCTGCGCATCCACATCACGGCAAGGCTGAGGAGTAATTATGTCGTTGTTTGGTAAATTATCCATCGAGGCAATCCCTTATCACGAACCCATCATTATGGTGACGTTAGCTGTGGTGGCGATTGTTGGTCTAATTGTGGCTGCAATGGTCACAAAACACAAAAAATGGGGCGTGCTGTGGCACGATTGGATTACTTCAATCGATCATAAACGCCTAGGCGTGATGTACATTATCTTGGCATTAATTATGTTAATGCGTGGTTTTGCCGACGCCATCATGATGCGCACACAGCTGGCGATGGCCACAAGCGGCGCTGCCGGTTACTTACCTCCTGAGCACTATGACCAGATCTTCACTGCACACGGGGTGATCATGATCATCTTTATGGCGATGCCATTTATGATTGGTTTGATGAATATCATCTTGCCACTGCAAATTGGTGCTAGAGATGTTGCCTTTCCGTTTTTGAATAACCTCAGTTTTTGGTTGACGGCGGGCGGGGCAATTCTGATCAACTTATCCTTGGCATTTGGTGAGTTTGCAAAAACCGGTTGGGTTGCGTATCCGCCATTGTCGGAGTTGTCGTTTAGTCCCGGTGTCGGGGTTGATTACTATATTTGGGCACTGCAAATATCCGGACTTGGGACATTGCTCACCGCTGTGAATTTCTTGGTAACCGTATTTAAGATGCGTGCACCTGGCATGACGCTAATGAAAATGCCTATTTTTACTTGGACTTGTACTTGGGCAAATATCCTAGTTGCGGCGTCTTTCCCAATTCTTACTGCGGTGCTGGCGATGCTAACGCTTGACCGTTATATGGACTTCCACTTCTTCACCAATGAAGCCGGTGGTAATGCCATGATGTATATCAACCTGTTCTGGGCATGGGGTCACCCTGAAGTTTATATTTTGATCTTGCCTGCGTTTGGGATTTTCTCAGAAATTATTTCAACCTTTACAGGCAAACGCCTGTTTGGCTATAAGTCGATGGTGTACGCCAGCGGTGCGATTTCTATTTTGGGCTTTATTGTTTGGCTACATCACTTCTTTACTATGGGTTCAAGCGCTAATGTTAATGCTTTCTTTGGGGTCATGACGATGGTCATTGCGGTCCCGACGGGAGTAAAACTCTTTAACTGGTTATTTACCATGTATCGCGGTCGTTTGCGGATCACGGTGCCGGTCCTTTGGACGTTAGGGTTTATGGTGACCTTTACCGTTGGTGGGATGACTGGCGTACTGCTTGCGATTCCTGGCGCGGACTATGTGCTGCACAACAGTCTTTTCCTAATTGCACATTTCCATAACACCATTATCGGTGGGGCAGTGTTTGGTTATCTGGCGGGTTTTGCTTACTGGTTCCCTAAAGTGATGGGTTACAAGCTTGATGAGCGTTGGGGTAAAGCCTCATTCTGGTGCTGGTTAGTTGGCTTTTTTGTAGCCTTTATGCCGCTTTATGTGCTCGGCTTCTTAGGCATGACGCGTCGCCTTAATCATACCAACACGCCAGAGTGGAATATTTGGCTATACATCGCGTGTATTGGTGCCTTTATCATTATGTTTGGGATAGTTTTCCAAGTGGTACAGCTAGTGGTGAGCTACAAAAACCGCGAGCAATTGCAAGACACCACAGGCGATCCGTGGAACGGGCATACGCTGGAGTGGTCTATGGACTCTCCCCCGCAGTACTACAACTTCGCGACAACTCCTGTGGTTGACGATATTGACGCTTGGACAGAAATGAAAGAGCAGGGACAGGCATACCAAAAGCCTGCACACTATCAGCCTATTCACATGCCAAAAAATACCCCCGCAGGAGTGCTTATCAGTGCGTCATTGACCGCGTTTTGCTTTGCCATGATCTGGCATATTTGGTGGTTAGCGGCGGTGGGGTTAGTCAGTGCTATCGCGGTATTTATTAAGCGTTGTTACACCCGCGACGTTGATTATTATGTTCAGGTTGACGAGATTGAGCAGATTGAGTCTGCCCACCTTTCTCGTGCATTACAGGAGAGTTAATTCATGAGTGCTATTACTCCCGATACGCTGCATGCGTTAGAAGATGCTCACGAGCATGCAGATCATGACACAGGTTCAAATACCGTATTCGGTTTTTGGCTATATCTGATGACGGACTGTTTGTTGTTTGCTTCTTTCTTTGCCACTTATGCTGTGTTGTACATGAACACGGCAGGTGGGGTGTCTGGCAAAGACATATTCGAGCTGGGTTTTGTTGCGGTTGAAACCGCGGCCCTACTGTTAAGTAGTATTACCTTTGGTTTTGCCATGATAGCGGCAAACAAAAAGAAAAAGTCGCAAACCTTATCTTGGCTTGCGGTGACATTTGCCTTTGGTGCGGTGTTTATTGGCATGGAAGTATATGAATTCCATCACTTAATAGTAAATGGTCATGGACCGCAGCGTAGTGCTTTTCTGACTTCTTTCTTCTCATTGGTGGGTCTGCACGGCATGCACGTGACGGCAGGCTTGATTTGGATGACTGTGATGGTGATTGAAGTGACACGTCGTGGTCTTAAGCCACAAACGATAATGCGTTTGAGCTGCTTAAGCTTGTTCTGGCACTTTTTAGATATCGTGTGGATCTGTGTATTTACCGTTGTTTATTTAATGGGGGCAATGTAATGAGCCATAGTGAATCTCAAGCGTTAGCACAGATGGATGTTCATAAGCATGAACACGACAGCCACGGTAGTGTGAAGTCGTATCTAATTGGTTTTGTGCTATCCGTCATTTTGACAGCCATTCCTTTTGCTGCCGTGATGAGTGGAAGCTTGTCATCTAGCACGACATTTTGGACGTTAGTGACAACGGCATTAGTGCAAATTTGGGTGCACCTGAAGTACTTTTTACACCTGAACTTTGTTACGGAAGAAGGTAAGGCAAGCACGCTTTCCTTTATCTTTAGTGCGTTGATTATTGTGATGGTAGTGGGGCTGTCGGTCTGGATCATCTACGAATCGAACGCCATGATGATGTATTAACAGGAGAGTAGTCATGCTGCGTCGTTATTTTCAGGTGACAAAACCTGGGATCATTATGGGAAACTTGATTTCAGTCGCAGGAGGCTTTTTATTGGCCTCTCGAGGTGAAGTTGATTGGCTGCTATTTGCCTTGACTCTACTGGGGCTATCTTTGGTCGTTGCGTCAGGTTGTGTAGTCAATAATGTCATCGACAGGGATATCGATGCGGCAATGGCTCGCACTAAAACTCGCGTGACAGTAACTGGGGAAATTTCCTCAGTTGCTGCACTGTCACATAGTCTGGTACTCGGATTATCTGGCTTTGGGCTCTTAGCCTATTTCACCAATTGGATTACGCTGGGTTTTGCCGCATTTGGGTTTTTTATTTATGTCGGTGTTTACAGCTTATACATGAAACGAAACTCAGTGTATGGCACGGTGGTTGGTAGCCTGTCTGGGGCAGTGCCTCCTGTGGTTGGCTACTGCGCAGTAAGCGGGGTGTTTGACTCTGGCGCTGCCATTTTATTATTGATGTTTTGTCTTTGGCAAATGCCGCACTCTTACGCCATTGCGATTTTCCGTTTTGAAGATTACCGGGCCGCGAATATTCCGGTGTTGCCAGTCGCGCAAGGTGTTGAGAAGGCTAAGCATCACATTGTTTTGTATATCGCCATTTATGCACTGGTGGTGATGTTACTACCGCTTAGCGGTTATACCGGCATAGCATTTATGGCGGTGGCCTGTACAACCAGTTTTTGGTGGTTATTGATGGCGCTAAAAGGATACCAAAGAGACTTAGATTTACATGGTTGGGCGAGGCAAGTATTTGCATTCTCAATAGTTAATATCACAGTCCTAAGTATCGCGATGGCAATTGATAATCACAGCACAGTTTCTGCGATGCTGTACTGATCGCAGATTATCCCAAAGTAACTAAAATCCAAAGGCCCACGGGGCCTTTTTTCGTTCTTATCTTAGTTTATACCAATTTGACTTAATACTTGCTCAATTTGAAGGAGCAAATCTGACGTTAACAGCGTTAAAAATTCCTCATTTAGAACAACTAAATAGCAAAATTTTTGCCTTGCCTATATGGATGTAGGTACCTTAGCGAAAGCAGGACGCGGTAGCGGAGTTATCGACAAGATTTTCTCGCCTCAAAATAGACCACTTAATTAAGCAAGTTGGTATTATTTTACGTCGCTTGCTTTTTACCCATTTTATCTCCATATCAAGCTTATTGAATAGATGAGAAGATAATAATGGATATAGGGATCACAGAAGTATTGTTGTTATTTACGGCGATTTTTATCGCGTCCTTTTTACTTTTTAAGGTCGTGCTATGGGCCAAAAAAATGCCAAAAGGCGCTTATCTATTTTTGGCTTTGATGCCGCTCATTTCGCTTTTCCCTATTCCACCACCCGTTTTTAAAAATGTCGCGAAAGCCAAACAAGAACAACGTAAAAAAGCACCCAAATCAGAACCATAATCTCACAGGAAACTAGTTTAATGTCAGCTTCAATATTTATTGTTAATCTTACTTATATTACCGAAATTGAACAGGTAGAGCCGCTGCTCGCCCCTCACATTGCGTTTTTAGATCGCTTCCATGCCAATGGTACTTTTATCGCCTCTGGCAGAAAAATCCCACGAACTGGTGGGGTTATTTTGGCAAAGGCGAGTAGTGAAGCTGAGCTACTTGATATTGTGCGTCAAGATCCCTTTTATGTCGCCGAGGTGGCTCGGTATGACATTATCGAGTTTGTACCAAGCAAGTTTTCATCTTGCTTTACAGAAGTGGAGAAATACCTTAATTCTTGAGTGCCCGCTTGGCCACGCTAGTATCGTGACAGGTATACGCCGTTGAAATAATCCCTTCGCCCAATATGAACAGACGCTCGACAGCGGCATCATCAGCGTCGTTGAGCGATTGTTTGAGTAACGCTTTTACCGCAAGTTTGTGCCGCTGACATAGTTGATTAATTGGGCTGCTAAGCTCACCAAATTCTGCCGCTGTGTTAATAAAGTAACAACCACGGAATTCGCCCAGTACCTCCACCTTATTATTAATCCACTGATCTAGTGCCAAGAACAGTTGCTTTTCGAGCATTTCACTCGTCTGGACATTTTCAAGGCAACGAGATAACCAAGATATAAATAGGTGATGCCGCAGCTCAAGTGTTGCAAGCACCAGCGCCTCTTTACTTTCAAAATGGTTGTATAGGGTTTTTTTAGCAATGCCAGATGACTTTAATACTTCGTTAATGCCAATGGCATGGATGCCATGTTGATAAAACAGCCCCATTGCGCAATCAATCAGTTGTTGTTTTTTTATACTCATCAGTCAGCCATGTTTATTACCGTGATTATAGGTTGACAGAAGTAGACCAACTTGTCTACCATTTGTGGGGTAGACAAGTTGGTCTACTTTTTGGAAAGAGAAAGAATACAATGAGAGAAATACAACTTGCTTTAATTGCTGGAGCTGGGGCGTTTATCGCCATTGCAATATTGGCGTTTAGTCAAACGATAAGTGCTGAGCATATTTTTTTAATGGCACCTTTGGGCGCAACCGCTGTGCTGGTATTTGGTGTGCCTGAAAGCCCACTTGCGCAGCCTAAAAACGTCATCTTTGGACATATTATTACCGCTACAATCGGGATTATTTTTGCGCAGTATATTGGTGTTAACGAATTCACTTTGGCATTAGCAACGGGGCTTGGCGTATTTAGTATGTTAGTAACAAAAACTACCCACCCACCGGCTGGCGCGAATCCAATACTGATCATGTTGGCACTAGAGGGATGGAGCTTTTTATTTACGCCTGTGATTATTGGCGCCGTGGTGCTCGTACTGGTTGGTAAAGCAACGTTAGCGGCTAAAACAAAGCTAACTACAGTAACAGCTGCTTGATATGTTGATGTGCAGGCCTTATTCGCCTGCCTTCTTAAACATTAAGCCGCACAATCTGTTAGCTAGGTATTAGACTAAGACTAGTTCATTGAAATTAATAAAAAATAAATAGCGATGACAAAATTTCATTAAGCGCGTTTTTGGGTTTCGTGCTAGCATGGCGGCAACGGAATTACTTTGTCTGATTGACCAATTGATAGCATTACATCTCTTTAGTCGGCTGTTTTATGGGGTACGTGGTGCCAAATGTACGAAAGAAGGCCTCCACCTTAAGTCGAAATCTGCTGATAGTTTCATCCCCTTTAGTACTATGACAGTTCCGCCAGCACCTCAGCGTGGTTGGTTTGCTCAAAAAGTCCTGATCAAACAGGGTCACGAGACCTATGTGTTAAGTGTTAAAAATCAAGGTGCAGATGAGTTAGTGCAACAATTGCAACGATTGTGGATCTTACACCATGGCAAGCACTTGCAAGTTAAAGTTCGTAAAATTGAGCAGTTATTAACGCGTCGATATCTCAGCCATCATAATCAAAGTCTAGTGCGTCAGATTTGCAGTGCTTTATGGTCTAGTTGGCAGCACCTAGATGACAATGCCGTGCCAAGTTCGTTAAAGCCTCAAGTAGCAACTGTACGAGAAATTGCACTTTGGAATGAGCGTGATATTGCTGAGTTTCAGTCTGCTTTTGTTGAACACTACTTGGCAAAAGACGCTAACTATTTTGACAGCGTTGAATCAAATCCCCTTACAGCAGCTCAGCGTAAGGCTTGTGTGATCCAGGATGACAGGCAATTACTGCTTGCTGGCGCAGGCACGGGTAAGACAAGCGTTATCAAGGCCAAAGTTGGGTATCTCTTGCATCGTAAATTAGCTCAGGCGAATGAGCTGTTATTGCTTGCGTATGGTAATGATGCCGCGACGGAGATGCGTCAGCGTTGTCAGCCTCTCTGTAATACCTTAAATTGCTCTACCTTTCATTCACTTGGCATGCAGATCATCGAAGCGATTACCGGAGTAAAGCCGACAATTTCAAATCTAGCAACGGATAAAAAACTATTTAAACAATTTATTGCAGACACCGTGCTGTCGTTGCGACAAGAAAGCCACTTTGAGCGAGACTTTGCGCTGTTTTTGAAAAGTTCGAGCACACAGCAAGCGTCACAGGCGATAGACCTGATAAGTCAGGTATTACCATTGATAAAGCATGCTCAAATCATGGGAGAGGTTGAGCAACTGCTGACGCAATTTAGCAATCAAATGAGTGTGCTCATGCCAGTTCTTGCGGAATATCAGCTGTATTTAAGCAATGAATCTAGCATTGATTTCGATGATATGCTGGAGCGGGCTATTTATTACGTAGAGTCTGGTCAGTTTATTTCACCGTGGAAGTTCATCTTGGTCGACGAATTTCAAGACATTTCCCGTGTGCGGGCAAAGCTCATTCAGGTGCTGCTAGATAAAAAAGCCGGATCGCAATTGTTCGCCGTTGGTGATGATTGGCAGGCTATTTATCGCTTTAGTGGTGGAGATATGCGCCTAACCACCGAATTTACTCGCTATTTTGGAAAGTCGACGACCACATACTTGGATAAAACATTCCGTTATCCTCAAACCATTTTAGACACGGCGAGTGAGTTTATTTGCCGCAATCCAGAACAAATAACCAAGCATATCACTTCTCATACCGCAGGCGTGGCAGGACAGGGCGTAGTGAAAGTGATGGTTGATGATGAATTGTCGCAGGCGCAACAACTGCTCAATCATATTGAGCAGCGCAATGAGGGGAAAACTTCCGTTGCCTTACTGGCGAGAAATCATAGAGCATTACCTGATAAATCAAAAATTGCGCAGTGGCGGCAACTCTATCCAGAGCTTATTATTTCACATAACACCTTTCACGGTGCTAAAGGGACTGAAGCAGACTTTACGATAGTATTTGGTCTCAAGCATAGAAACTTTCCGTCACAGGTAAAAACGCCAGCATTTGTCGATGCGCTTTTACCTGCACAAGGGGCATTTCCTGACGCAGAAGAGCGGCGTTTATTCTATGTGGCATTAACCAGAGCGAAGAAACAATGCTTTTTATTAGCACCAAATGATGCGCCTTCCTACTTCTTAGAGGAAATCGCATAATTATTAATCCCAGTTAATTGACTTGATCTTTTGGCGCCATGCACTCATACAATTACTTGTTGAATTAAAAATAAGCGAGGAAAGGATGAGTATGGATCTACTAAAAGACGCGTTGAAAAGATTAAATCATATAGTCGAAAAGACAGGAATTAACGAGTCTACCTATCAAGCGTTAGCCCAGCCTCAAAGAACGCTGTCGAGCAATATCTCAATTCGTCGTGACAACGGTAAACTTGATTATTTTAAGGCGTATCGTTGTCAATACAATGATTTGCTAGGTCCAACAAAAGGCGGAATACGCTTCCATCAAGAATCTGATATGAGTGAGGTGCAAGCTTTAGCCCTTTGGATGACGCTAAAGTGTGCAGCGGTTGGTGTGCCATTTGGTGGCGGTAAAGGTGCCGTAACCGTTGATCCTAAATCACTAAGTCCCATGGAGCTTGAGCGCCTTGCTCGAGCATACATCAGAGCTAATGCTGATTTTATTGGACCCGATCAAGATATTCCTGCTCCGGATGTGTACACCAATGCTAGGATTATGGGCTGGATGATGGACGAATACGAGAAAATCGTCCGTAAAAAAAGTCCTGCCGTGATCACTGGTAAACCGCTTATTTTTGGTGGTAGTGAAGGACGAGAATCCGCCACAGGTCGCGGTGCATTCTTAATGATAGAGCGACTCAGTGAAAAGAATAATTGGAATAAAGCTGAACAAACGGTAGCTATTCAAGGCTTTGGTAATGGTGGTTATCACTGTGCAAGGCTGTTGCAGCAAGCGGGTTATAAAGTCGTTGCAGTAAGCGATTCAAAAGGCGGGATTTACTGTAAAGATGGCTTAGATATAGAAAGCATCTATCAAGAAAAGCAACGCAACAAAGCGCTTAAAGCCGTGTACTGTGACGATTCGGTATGTGAAAGCGTTGAACATAAGGTACTGAGCAATGAAGAGTTACTCGCGCTGGAAGTAGACATTCTAGTACCCGCGGCTTTATCTGGCGCAATCACCCGAGATAACGCCAAAGCAGTATCGGCGAAGTATATTATAGAAATTGCCAACGGGCCCATTGAGGCGGACGCCGACGAAATCTTGCATCAGCAGGGCATTATAGTTGTTCCTGATATTTTAGCTAATGCCGGTGGCGTCATCGTAAGCTATTTTGAGTGGTGTCAGAATCGCCAAGGAGAAGCTTGGGATGAACAAACTGTGCACGATAAGTTGTCAAAATATTTATCGAATGCATTTGAAGAAGCGTGGCAGCTGCGAATTGATGAAGGACTTGAGATGAGAGATGCCGTATACAAACTGGCATTACAGCGCATAGAAAGTGCTTTGGAGGCTCATGGAACACAGTCTTACTTTGAAAATCGTGAGTAGTTTTTTAGATTGTGTCGATAAATTTTTTTTGCTGTACTGTTTTTGAGTGAGTCCACATAATCGCGCTTTTGTTTAGGGGCCGATGATACACGAACCTGCTTAGGTGCTTTCACTTAAGAATTCGTGCCAACAGCGACCCTCTTATTCCGCTACTCAAGGGGCAATTCGTATGCGCGGTTGGATCATTTACAAAGACTCTGCCAGTTTGTTAAAACCTGAAATTTATGAAATAGATAGATTGATGGCGGTGGCAAAGGAAGAAGGTATTGATCTTCAAGTTTACTCACCTGATCAATTCGATCTTTTGGTAACCAGAGAAGATGAAGAAAGTATTCTAATCGATGGTCAGCCCGTTGCGTTACCTGACTTTGTATTGCCACGTATGGGGGCAGGCACGACTTACTTTACGCTTGCGATCATCCGTCACCTTGAGCGTTTAGGCGTACATTGTTTTAACTCTTCACAGTCCATCGAAACCGTCAAAGATAAGCTGTATGCTCAGCAGATCCTTGCAGAGCAAAACTTACCAACACCAAAAACCATGCTGGTTAAGTTCCCTGTAAATATTGAACTGGTGGAGAAGCAAATTGGTTTCCCTGTCGTGATTAAAACGCTATCAGGCTCGCAGGGCAGCGGCGTATTTTTGTCAAAATCACGCGGTGAATTTGATGATTTGATGCAACTCATTGAAGCAACAAATCCAAAAGCAAATATCATTTTGCAGCGTTTTGTTAAGTCGAGTCATGGTCGAGACCTACGTGTATTAACCATTGGTGGCCGTGCTGTCGCTTGTATGGAGCGCAACTCTGGTGGTAAGAACTTTAAGGCCAATGTAAGTTTAGGTGCAAAAGGTAGCCCACACCCGATCACCCCTGAAATCGAATGGTTAGCAACACAAACCGCTAATATCCTGAATCTAGATGTCGCTGGCATCGACTTATTATTTGATGAGGAGCATTTTAAAATTTGTGAAGCAAACTCAAGTCCAGGATTTGAGGGACTTGAACAAGCTGTAGACATCGATGTGGCGAGAGAGATTTTACACTTTATTCGTATTCGCTTAGGGATTTTTAACCGCACTGGTCAATCAAAGAAGTGCAGTAACGGCACTAAAGCGAGTAAAGAGAAAGTAGTGGAGTAATACTGCTACGTCATAACACGAAAGGAGCTAGGTCAAGCTCCTTTTTTATTGCGTGAAGGGCTCAAGCGCGCCTCTTAGTGCGTCAAGCTGAATTGGCTTAGACAGAAAGTTATCCATCCCAGCTTCATAACAGGCTGCCTTGTCGGACTCTGAAGTATTAGCGGTCAACGCAATAATATGCGGCCCTTTGCGTTTATCTTTTGAAAGCCTACGAATGCTGCGAGTGGCTTCGAAGCCATCCATTATCGGCATGACGCAATCCATAAACACAATATTAAAGGTTTTGTTTTGGCATGATTTCACGGCTTGTTCGCCGTTATAGACTTTGTCGATGTGCGTTGCACCAAACTGATTCAGTAACTTTTCCATCACCAGTACGTTGATTTGGTTATCATCTACAAGCAGGATTTTACATTCTGATAGGGAGATGGGCTGTTCTTCAGTCTTTTGCTCTCGTACGTCATCTGCCTCGTCTGCAAATTCTATTGGGAAGGTAACGATAAAGGTACTTCCTTTACCCAACTCACTTTCTACCTGTACTTCGCCTTGTAATAAATTACAAAGCTCAAATACGATTGAAAGGCCAAGACCAGTACCACCAAAATGCCGACTTACACTGGCATCGCCTTGGCTAAATGGCTGAAAAAGATGTACTTGATTGGTCTTAGCAATCCCAATGCCTGTGTCTGATACACTTAATTGTAGCAACGGTGAAGTTTCACTTCCCAGCACGTCGGCATAAATATCGATACTACCCGTTGGTGTAAATTTGATGGCGTTACTCACGAGGTTTGCAATAATTTGTTTAACTCGAGTCGGATCTGAATAGAGCCAATTTGTGCCTTGTTTATGAATATGGAAGTTGATTGCAAGTCCTTTTTCGCGACAGGCTGGACTGTACAGGCCTACAACTTGCTCGACTAGCTGATGAAGATCAAACGGAGTATTGTCTAGCTTCAGGTTATTACTATTTAGCTTACTGAAGTCCAAAACGTCATTTATTAAGGTGATCAACATGTCTGCACTGTTGACCGCAACGCTCAAGTTGCTTTTGATTTCTTTTATGTCGGTTTCTTTTTTGCATGCTTGAAGCATGCCTACTAAACCATTTAGCGGGGTTCTTAATTCATGGCTGATTTTGGCGATAAATTCACTCCGCGTCTTGAGAAGTTGCTCCGCCTCTTCACGTTTTTGCTCTAATGCAATACGCATTTTAACTTGTTCATCAATATCTTGAATGGCACCAAAAACTCGGACGCATTCACCATTTTCATATTCACCTTGACCGTGAGAGGCGACCCACTTTTCGTTGCCGTTGGCATCAATGATAATGGATTCGATATCCCATTTGGTTTTTGAGGTGATAGCGTCGTCTATGGCTTGTTTAATATTACTTTGGTGGGCGCCAGATTTGTAAAAGCTGATAGCATTGTCGAGTGTTGGTATAAAGTTATCATCAACGCCGTGAATGAGTCGCGTTTGTTGGCTCCAATACACTTTGTTCTTTTTAAAATCGACTTCCCATGAGCCAATATCAGCAAGACGGCTCATCGCTGCTAATGCTTGTGAGCGGTGTTGTATCTTCTTTAACGCCTTTTGCCGAGAAATTTCAACACCAATCCATTGACCTAGTAAACTCACGTAATCTAAGTGTTCTTGACTGAACGCCTGTGCTTTGGCACTGGATGCGGAAAAGTTGACGGTACCATAGCGTTTACCATCAACAATGATCGGCGCGCCAATGTAGCTCTCTAGGCCAAAGTTTGCGTAGCAAGGGTGAGTGGCAATTTCGCTAGTACCTGCGTGATGAAAAGACAGTGCGCTGTCTGCTTGTAAAGTATGCCAGCAATAGGTGTTTGCCAGTTCAAAGTCCGTACCTGCCAACAAAGAATTATCTGGAGTGATCGCATGCCTTACAGTGTATACGTCAGCTTGAATTTCACTGACGATTGCAATATCAAGCTCAAATACATCGAGGCCAAGCGTAAGCAGCGCCGTCACTTTTTCTTCAAATGTGGTGTCTTGGTTTGTGGTGATGAGGTGTAATCGTTTTAAAATACTCACAAATTTCACGTTGACAGTACAAAGCGGCTAATCATTTAACTTTAACCGCTCTTTGCCAACTTGCCAACATTAAATCGTTTGAATCTGTCGAGATAATTTCCGTTTTTCAAAGGATTATGAATAAAATAGAGCTCGCGGGATTTATCACAAATTTTTAAGGCAAGTCTATGAAATACGTAGGTCTATTTTTTTTATTAATGACAACGGCAGTAAGTGCACAAACACTTCGTGTTGCTACCTTTAATGTCAGTATGGAAGCAACGAACTACCAAGAAAAAGGGCAAGCAATTGACTCACAGAAGTTGAGTCAATTGCTACAAAATGGTCAGCACCAACAAATAAGAAATATTGCAGAAATTATTCAGCGTGTTCGCCCAGATGTGATTTTGCTCAATGAATTTGATTACATCGCTGAGCCAAATAAAGGTGTGCAGGCATTTGTAAATAACTATCTAGCGCAACCTCAAGCGGACCAGCAGCCGATATCTTACCCTTACTTTTATATTGCGCCAGTCAATACTGGATTACCAACACCGTATGATTTAGATAATGACGGCAAGCAATCTAACTATGGCGGTGATGCCCAAGGGTTTGGGTTATATGAAGGTCAATATGGAATGGTTGTACTATCAAAGTATCCGATTAAAAAAGAGCAAGCCCGAACCTTGCAGACATTTCTTTGGAAAGATATGCCAGACCACAGGGTGACAATAGATCCGACGACGAAGCAACCTTGGTATAGTGAGCAAGAGTGGAAAAACTTGAGGCTAAGCTCAAAGTCTCACTGGGACTTGCCTATTGAAGTGAACGGCAAACTATTTCACCTACTGGCGATGCACCCAACTCCCCCTGTGTTTGATGGTGAAGAGGATAGAAATGGCAACAGAAATCACGATGAGATCCGCTTAATGGCTGATTATATCGATCCCAAACGTAGCCAATACATTTATGATGATAATGGCGTCAAAGGTGGCCTTAAAAACGATGCACGATTTGTCATTGTCGGTGATTTAAATGCTGCTGATACAGGGGATAAACATAGACCGGGTGTGATAGAGCAGCTATTAGATAACCCTAAGGTATTCTCGAACTTTACGCCACAGAGCGAAGGGGGAAGTGAACATAGCGAGGAAAGTGCGAGTCGCAGTTATACCGCACATTGGGCTGCACGCGTAGATTATGTTCTGCCTTCAAAATTCGGCTTTCAACTGGTTAACAGCGGGGTCTTTTGGCCGAGTAAAGAAGACCAATTATTCCGTTTAGTGGAAAGTCGCCATGCAAGTTCCGATCATCGCTTAGTTTGGATAGACGTGGAAGTTAAGTGACTTCAGCGGTTGGTCAATGGTATCGCTATTACAAATTTAAACAATGCCTAACGGAACTAAACCGTAATAACCTCTAAGCTTGCACTGAATGGAACAGGAGAGTGTGATGAAAAGAATTCTATTAAGTGTAGGTTTAGCGGTTTGGTTATCTGGGTGTGCTCATCATGATGATGTGCGCCCTTCTTCTGACGGTATGCATACTATAATGTTATTTGCCGATAGCCGCGATGCTGGCAGTAAAGAAGCACTAAGGCAGGCAAAGCACTATTGTAAACAGACCGAACAGGTTGCGTATGTTGTAAATCTAGATATTATTTACAACAGCGATACGCCTGAGAGTACTTATGTCACTCAGAATGGGCTGGCTAATGCTGTTGATGCAATGGGTATCGCTATGTGGATTTTTGGTAAAAACAGTGTAGACGACGCCGGTGCTGCCTTGACCCTCAGCGGAGGAATAGCTGATGGTGCGCTCGGGAAACCTTATGATGTGCGATTAAATTTCAAATGCAGATGAGTGAGTAAACTGCATACCTAACATTGCAGTATGCTTCAGTCTCCACCTTCTTTCGGTTTATTGTTTTTGGGTGTTACCTTATCTTTGTCAAAAGGCGCCGTCTGCTCGTCGATTTTCTTTTTCATTTCAAATTTGGCGGAATATTTTAACAACGCAATGTTGCTCCAGATCACCCCTAACACACCAACAATGATCAAAATCACTTGCCATGTCTCTAATTGATTATTCATTCTACCCCCTAAAAGTTATCTATTTTTAAATTTGTCCTGAAATAGGTGGGCATTTTAGCGCGACTGTTGATATTATTCACCACCTAGTCATTTCGCGATAATTATGCTGCATATATTTACATTCTGAGGATAATAGCGCATTCATGGAACAAGTGTTAATTTGGCCTGCCCAGTATCCCATGCTGTTAAAGGGGTTAATCGAACAAAACGGTGCTTATATTCTAGATGCCATAGAGGCATGGCCGAATTGCCAACAAATTAAAGATGAGCAGGGTGTAACGACCACTGTTCTACCTCCTTTATTCTACCTTGCTTGGTTACGACCGCTAGAGCCGTTCGAAGCCTGTTACTTTCAACATATTGATGACTATGACGACAAGCAGCGTCAATACGTTAATAGTGTGATTCAACACATTGAAGACAATGAGACCGATCAGGATGAGCTAATAAAAACACTTATTCAACGCCTTGGTCAGTATTCAAATATTCAAGTCCAAGTACAGGATCAACACTTATCTTTTGTAGAATTGCTTTGTGACAAGCAATATGAAAAAACTTTAATTTGGTTATTAGAAATAGGAGTGAAATTTAGTGCGAAAGAAATTGTGTCTCTATGGTGCAATAGTTCGCAAGAAATTCACACCGCTTTGCTAACCCATCTTGACACTTGTATGCTCGACCGTGCTGCCACCGCGAAGTTAGCTACGGATAGTCTGTTGGATGGGCAGCTGACGTTCGAACTGCTATGTGCCATGTGTGATGAAGATGAGGTGAGCGGCCTTTTGGAGCAAGCATTATTGTTTCAATTAACCCAGCAACAGGTGAAACAGTCTGCAATTATTACGCTGGTTACACAGGGAGCAAAAGGAACCGCAAGAGATAGCAGTGGGCGTTCTGCTATTATGCTGGCTGTTGAAAATGGTTTTGTGAGTGCGGTTGAAACCATGTTGCCACACCATAATGTTAATAAGTTAGATGAATCGGGCCGCAATTTAATGCATTATGCGGCGGCATCTAACTCGGCAGCAATGATAGAAATGATTTTTGAACATGGTGATGACCCAACACTCGCGGATATTCATGGTGACACCCCTTACCGTGTGGCGATGAAAAATCAGGCGCTTACTTCTAAGCAAACATTTGAACAGCACGGTATAATCGAGCTTTCTAACGAAGCAAAGTATCAAAAAATAAAAACCGTCCATATTCTTTATGCCTTTGCTGCTATTTTATTACCACTTCAGTTATTTTTATTTTTTACTGATGAAGTGGATGAAAAAACCATAGCAACACTTGTCACTACGGCTGCTTCTATTGCAATTTTTGTCTTTGCGAGGCGTAAACGCAGCAACCCTCTATATCCAAACAGCTCAACGCCTTGGTCACTCATCGGTGTAAATGCGTTAGCATGGCTTAGTATTGGTGTGCAGGTATTGTTTTCAGTATTGGTGTTGATAGCCGTACTATCATTGCAGTAGTTTACTGTAACGAACTAAGCTGATGGATTGATGCTAAAAAGCGCAGTTGCTAAATTGAAGACTGCGCTTTTTTAATGTGGTTACGCAAGCGAGATTATGACTCTTTATGTTCGTGAGCTGCCTTTTCGTCAGCGAGGTCTTCTTTTAACTTGCGGATCTTCAATCCTAACTCTTGACCTCTGTGCCTTGCATAGTAGGTACAACCAATAAACATGGATGTTGCAAAGCCAATCTCAAGCAGGACTAACAGAAGCTCGTCTGGAGATGTCCACAAAAGGGTAAAGCCATGGATAAAATAAAACATCACGATAAAGTTAGCCCAAGCATAAGTATAAGGCTTATCCTGTAAAATCCCTTTAAGCGGGAGTAATAAAGGTAAAACGTACACCACAAAGACAAAGCCCAAGCTGTAACCTTCTCTTGGTGCAAGCACAAAGAGCCAAAGTGGCATCAATATTAAAAGGCCAAAATACCCAACTAGCGCAAAGAGTTGAAAGCGTCTAGTGATAGGTTTTTTTGCAATTTCATTCATGTTAACTTTTCCGCGATACGTAGCAGTCGACTAGCGGCTGCACGGCAAATTTTGATTTCGGTTTGAGTGAGCGAGACATTGTTTTGGCTGCCAGCGACGTGTGTAGCACCGTAAGGCGTTCCGCCCATTTCGGTCGCCAAAAGTTCTGGCACATCATAGGGAATGCCTAACAACATCATTCCGTGGTGTAATAACGGTAAAGAGAGGTTGAGTAGGGTTGCCTCGTTGCCACCGTGCATACTGCTTGAAGACGAAAATACGCAGGCCGGTTTATCGATAAGCGTGCCTTTAAGCCATAAGTCGCTGGTGGTTTCCCAAAACGCTTTGGCTTGGGCTGCCATCATACCAAAACGTGTTGGAGTACCGAACGCCAGACCGTCACACGATATTAAGTCTTGCTTTGTTACTACCACATCATGATCTTGGCGTTTCTCGAATACGCGGATCATAGCTTCCCCGCCTTGTGCCACTATGGTATCTGCAAATTCGTGCGCCATATTCGCCACAGAGCCATGACTGGAGTGGTATAAAATAAGAATTTTACTCATTACAGGATATCAAGCACTGACTCTGGGGGTCTACCAATCGCTGCCTTGTCATCGTTGACAACGATAGGACGCTCAATTAGTTTTGGATTTTCGAGCATTGCTGTGCGCAGTGTCGTTTCGTCTGAGTCTTTCGATAGTCCAAGCTCTTTGTAGAGCGTTTCTTTGCTACGGATGAGCTGGTGAGCTGAGCTAAACCCAAGTTTAGAAAGTAAATTAGCTAAAGTGTCACTATCGATTGGCGTCTTTAGATATTCAATAACGATAGGATTAACGCCATTGGACTCCAGTAAAGCTAGGGTTTCACGTGATTTTGAACAGCGCGGGTTGTGATAGATTTCTACTGACATTATTTCTCTCTATTTTGCTATAATTCGTAATGTAAACGGATCATAGCTTAATGCCGAGGTGACGAAAAGCGATGCGCAAGAAATTTGGCTTAAATACGTTTTTACTATTGCTGTAAGCAATCGCTAAGCCTACAGCTTAGCGATTTCTTTTTGCATATTACGATATTGGCTAAGTAGCGCTTTCAGCCTAGTACGTTTGATATCTTCGTTATCTTCGACGTGATTAAGTGCACGTTGTACTTCATCCGCAGCTTTTGTGAATGCGCCGTATTGCGCGTAAACGCCAGCTTTTGATTCATGGTACGCGGCCTTGTTTTCTTGTGCTTCATAGGTTTGTGTGAGCAAATCACGAGCGAGAATATGATCCGGTTTCTCAAGCAAGAAGATCTTGAGTAGCTGCTCAGCAACTTCATACTGTTTTGCTTTTATTGCGGCATTGGCGTAATTCAGCGTGATAACTTGGTTATTGGGTCTAAGTTGATGTTGGGCTTGAAGCATCTCAACTGCTTTAGCAGATCTGTCCGTTGCAATTAAATAATCGGTATACACATCAAGGTAGAAGAGGTTATTCGGATCTTTTGCTAGTAACTCATCTAATAGTTTGCCAGCTTCCTCGTATTTTTTCTGGTCGAGTAAGGTGATTGCTAATCCGTACTGTAGTGCGCGTTTGTCGAGCTCTGCAGAGCGATTTAAGGAGTTTCTAAAAAAGGCTTCTCCAGCATCTTCTGCATAATAGTATCGAGCAAGTACACGACTTTTAGCCAATGCATAGGAGAGGCTTGAAGGATAATGCTTTTTCTCGAATTGTTGTGCCCTAAGCCTAACATCTGATACTCGACTGTCGGGTAATGGGTGTGTAAGCAAAAAGGCGGGGGGTTTATTTTTAAAGCGAATTTGATCCGAGAGTTTAGTTAAAAATTCACTGGCTGCATAGGGGTCAAAACCTGCTTTATGTAGTGTATTCATACCAAACCGATCGGCTTCTTGCTCTGCTTTTCGGCTATGCGTTAACTGGTTTAATGAAGACTGGGTCTGGCTTGCGGATAAGATAGCGATACCCGCATCTGGGGCAACAACGGTTGCCAAAATACCTGTAATAAGCCCCGCGATGGTTAAGGCGCTGTTGTCTTTTGCGTTTTGTACTCGGCGTGCTAAATGTCGCTGAGTTACGTGTGCAATTTCGTGGCCAATAACGGATGCTAATTGGCTCTCGTTATCAGATTGTGCAATGAGTCCGGTATGTACTCCTACATGACCCCCATAAAAAGCAAAAGCATTAATATCTTTATTATTTATCCAAAAAAAGGTAAATGGAAAGCGCACGTCATTAGCGTTGGCGACGAGGCGATTGCCCAGACTAGTTAAATACTCTTCAAGAACAGGATCGCCAACCACAGGAGAGCGGGAGCGCAGCTGCATCATCATGACTTCGCCAATCGCTTGCTCTTTTTCAATAGGCAGTACTTGGAGAGCCGAAGTTCCTAAGTCTGGTAACTTCAGCTCCGTTTGTGCAATAGCGCTACTGGATGTCGCGAGCGCAAACGTTAAAACGATTGAATTTAATAGGGGTTTTAACCGCATTTTAATCCCTTTTAAGATCTTCTCCGAGCATGATCCTAGCTAAGTCGACTTCATCATTGCATGCTCGAGCATCTTTTTCACAAAGTTGGTAAAAATCTTTTATTGAGACACCACCAACGCTGGTGATGTTCAATTCTTTTTGCAAAAACGTCACTGTCATATGCAGCACTTTATGCGCATGAAGTATTAAGGCTTTGTCAGCTATATCACCACGTTCAAAGTAAAACGCAATGAACTTATGGAGCTGGTTAATACGCAGTAAGTTTTTCATCGTGTGCGGATCCCACACTCGGAATTCTAAAAAACGATTATCTTTAACATAGGCATCAATCTTGGTACCTTTGGCTATTGGGTAAGCCCACAGCTCAAAGCCTCTGTCAGTAAATGCTTGGTGTAATGCTATTTGAGGTTTATTGTCACAGTGGATTATGCCACTGTCGTCTTCATAACCACCTAATAGGTCGATATTCCAGTTTCGCTTATCTAGCAATCGTTTGACTGCGTTATCAAAGCCGTGATGGAGCAGACCTTCACATTCACTCACTGCTGAGGCAACAAGGTGATAAAATGGTGGCAGTTCACCCCAATTAATTTGCTTTTTGTACCAATTTATTTCTTTTAATGTTGGATTGGCTGGCAATCGGGCCTTATTATTAACGCCTGGCATTAAGATTCCCAAGAAGTAGAGTATGCTATTAAGAATAAACCATCAACGCCTTGAGGGCTACTGCATTGAGTGATTTGTGTGGCGCCAAAACAACCAAAGTTGTACATGATTTGCGAGAATTTACCTGTCCTGCATTATTTGTTCAGTTTAAGTGGCGGTTAAAGCGACATGACTATACTCTAGGCAAACTTAAACTGCTGATGAGTCAGGAACAAAGCTTGTTAGATATCAAAAAGTATTTGGATGGTAACGCAATCAGTTACCAAATTATTGAACTAAAGGGTGAAGAAGTGTGTTTGGAGATCATGGATGTTTGAATTAGTCAAAGCGTGGTATATCAAGAAGTTTTCAGATCCGCATTCAGTCACGCTATTGCTGATGCTAGTTGCTTCGGTTGCGTTACTGTACTTTTTTGGCAGCTATGTCATGCCGGTGCTGGTGGCAATCGTGATAGCCTACTTGTTAGAGTGGCCAGTGAATAAGCTAACTCGGGTGACTGGCAGCAGGGTGTTATCAGCTGTCGTTGTGATGGCTGTATTTGTCGGTATTACCTTGGGTTTGGTATTTGGTATCGTTCCTGTTTTGTGGCAACAATTGAGCAATTTACTCCAAGAAAGCCCAACTATGGTTGAAGAAGGAAAAGATTTCCTCTTACATTTACCCGAATACTATCCGACTTTGATCTCTACCACTCAGGTTCAAGCAATTGTTACCTCGGTAGAAAATAAATTACTAGAGCTTGGTGAAGTCATTGTCTCAGCCTCGCTTACTTCATTAAGAGATGTGGTTGCATGGATGATTTATTTGGTGCTAGTGCCACTACTTGCTTTTTTCATGTTGAAAGACAAGTCAGAGCTGACGTCCGGAATCTCAAAAATAATACCTAAAGACAGAAAGCTCATTTCGCAAGTGTGGCATGAAATGGACCAGCAGATCATGAATTATATTCGGGGTAAGGTTTTCGAGATTGTCATCGTGGGTTTGGTGAGCTTTGTGACCTTTTCTATATTGGATTTGCGCTATGCTGCATTATTAGGCACTTTGGTAGGGCTTTCTGTACTTATTCCATTTGTCGGTGCTGCACTGGTTACATTGCCTGTTGCTGCTGTTGCGCTATTTCAATTTGGTCTTGCGCCAGAGTTTTGGACTATCGTTATTGCGTACAGCATAATTCAAGCGTTAGACGGCAATGTTTTGGTACCGTTACTGTTTTCTGAAGCCGTGGATCTCAACCCTGTTTATATTATTGTCGCAGTGTTGTTCTTTGGCGGCCTTTGGGGTTTTTGGGGGGTGTTCTTTGCCATTCCATTGGCGTCCCTTGTCAAAGCACTGATAAACGCATGGTCGAGTAAGAGTGAAGAATTGCTGGCCAAATAACCTCGTTCAGCCTATTGATAGTGTAACTTGTTGATAGGCTGAAAAAATGTTTTGCGCTTCGGGTTTGCCTTTGGCAACTCGTGCATAATGATCCAGCGTTTTCTCTAAATAGCGTTTGGAAAGCGTACCTTGTTGCCAAATCGCTTTGCCTAATGGAGTTATGGCAGCGCCAGTCTTACCTGAAGTGAGATAGAGTACTTCGTAAATACGTCGATTTTCCTCAACCAGTGATTCATGGATCAGCTTAAGTGGCAAAGATTGTAAGGTTTGCCTCAGGGTATAATGATGATGAACTGGGCAAAGCAAGAAATCGACCTCGTCAGTTAATTTGTGGCAAAGGCTTGTCATCAGTTCTGCGGTTAAGTCGCCGCCAACACCTGCGATGATCACTAACTGCCTGCCTGAGTGCTGTGCAAGAGGGAGCTTCGCAACGTTTTGGGTGTAAAGGCTATAGCGCGCTTCAGCTTCTGGAAAGAAGCGTGCGAGATCTAGTTTCACTTTCGCGATAAGCGCTGGGACTACATCAACAAAGTGTATGTGCGCTTGGCTCGAGTCTAAAAATTGTGCACCAAGCTGGCCATGATCGCAGCAGCAGTCCCAAATATGTCGATAGTCTTCAGTAACAACGTCATGTAAAGTCTGTAAGCGTTTTCCAAGCTTCAAGTGGACTCCTTTTATTCAGGCGTAGGTGTGGTGCCGCGTTGCGCTAAAGTGATTAAGTAAGCGATGAATAAGGTAAATTGCACAGAGACTTACCGTAATTGCAACGCTCACTGAACTGAAGCGATATAGTGCGCTGTAGATTAAATCTTGATTTGGTGCGAGAGACTGCCCAAACAAGATCCCAAAAGTGGTAATAATACCAAAGCCAATCCCTGGAGCACCACCACTTAGCAAGTGATAGCGACTAAAAATGAAGACTAAGATCCATAAAATCAAAATTGGAAAAAGTAAAATCTGGCTATAGGTTTGCAGTAGGATTTGCGCTGCTAACGCTAAGTTACAGCCTATCAGCGTGCCGACTGCGCGTTGCCAGCCAGCAGTGCCCGCCGCCTTCCAACTCAGTGGAAAGAGAATTAATATTGATGCCGCTTGAGCGGAAACGGAATCTTGTAAATCTAGGATTTGGAATACCATAAATGAGAGTGTGGCTACGGTGGCGCATAGTAAGACTTCATGGCGAATACTTGCCGCATCTTTTGCTGGCCGTGGTGGTAATTGACGCACGGTAACGTCCGGAAATAACCAATGCATTACATATGCAGTTGCGATACTAATGATAATAGCCAGAGAGTTACTGGCTATGAGTGAATATAAGCCACCACTGGTTGAAGCATAACTGGCAAAATGAAGTTGGATTGATAGTCCCACCACACTCATTGCGCCAAATAAGAAGTTAACGCCTTTGCTCATTTGCAAAAACAAAAAGGCAAATAAGGCAAAAGTGAGTAAGGACATTAACGCAGGGTGGAAGCCAAATAGCCCTTGTAGCACCAATACCGAAAAGGCACAGAGCAACCCACTTAAGATAAACTGGCACACTATGTGTGCATTTAACATTGGTACTAATCCAAGCAGCAGCATGGGATATACGGTAAAAAAGATACCGTACGGCCAGTTGAGCAGTTTGCTTAGTGCAAAACCTAGCGTACTGCCAGTTGCAATACGCAGCATCTGTCTCAGGTCATTGGCGTTCAGTGCAACTTTCATATCAATAAACGTAGTGAAGTAGACTGACGAATTTGATTTGCGCTTGTGCAAGCGTTGCAAGCAAAGTGCTTTCAGGTAGGACTTGAACTGTCGCTCTTGCACCACTTGCTAGTAAAGGTAATGGCTCATCAAATGCTAAATAAACGCGTTGGCGTTGCGCATCTCGCACCCAGCGGTTGGAAGTCTCAACGGCAACCAATTGGCCGTCGGCATTAAGCTGTCCATCACTGACGCCGGCAGAAAATTCATGGATCACGGCGGGATAGACTTTGCCCGGTAACGCATCAAAGCTCACTAATGCTTGTTCGCCAATTTTGACGTGGTAAAGCGATTTTTCTCTGAAATCCGCAGCTAAGTCAACATCGTCCGAAACCAAACTGGTTAGACTCACACCCGTGCGAGCATAGGTACCCTTAGTGATCTGTAAGTTACTAATGATGCCATCATGAGGCGCGCGGACTTCGGTATAACTGAGCTGCAATTTAGCCTGCTCTACAGCATTTTGTACTTGCTGTAGTGCAATATTATGTTCGTCGGCTGCACCACGCTTTACTTCAAGCGCATGCAGATTAGCTCTAAGTGCCCTAAGCTGTGACTTAGCCGTCGCAAAATTTGCTTGAATTTGATCTGATTCCTGCGTTGAAATTGCGTGTTGTGACAGCAAAGATTGGCTGCGCTTATACAGTCGTTGTTGCTCATCATACTTAGCTACAGCAGCCTCTATTTGCGCTTGCTGGGCAACTATTTGTGCATCTAATTGTTTGTTCTGTTGATTAACCTCTGCCAAAGCGAGCTCAGCCTTAGCTAATGCTAACCGATACGGCGCTTCATCGATAGTAAGCAGTAATTGCCCTTGCTGAACTCTTTGGTTATTGCTGACATTCACTGTAAGCACTTCACCACTGATTTTAGGCGTCACTTTGGTTACTTGATGATACACACGCGCCTGAGGCGTCATTGGTATGTAGAGATCAGCAAAGATAAAATAACTAAAGCAGAGTGCAAAAACGGCGATTGACACCTTTACGTAGCGGGAAAATTGCTGATCTGGACTAAGTTTACTCACTGGTACTCCCATTTTCAGAAATATTGTCACAACATTGCTGAGCATTGTTCTCAAGTTTGACCAAAGCATGTGCAATAGCATTGAGCTCGTCATCGCTAAGCCCATGATATAAATGTGCCTTCACTTCACTGATCCGCATCTTTAGCTGCGCTAACTGAGCTTGCCCGTGCGCGGTGAAGTAGATTTTACGACAGCGTTTGTCTTGCTTATCAATGCGGCGCTCAATTACATTATTCTCTTCTAACTGTTTCATCGTGCGAGTCAGGCTCGGCATTTCGATATCTAAACTGCTCGCTAATTGGTGTTGTGTGCAGCCCTCACCTAAATGATGAATATGCATCATGGCAGTCCAGCGTGGCTGGGTAAAACCGAGTGGCTCTACAGCTTGGGTTACAGCTTGACGGCAAATTCTATGGACTCGGCCTAACTTGCCACAGAGACTAAGATCGAGCGTTTCATGAAATGGAAGTGACGACATGACTTAAGGTATATTTACTTAGCATGCTAAGCATTTTAAGTTAGTTAGCATGCTAAGTAAATGGTGCGCGTTTAGGTTATTGCAATATTAGCTTTAACTCTATGAATTGGCGGTGCTTATTTTTATTAAGAATCGCGCATAGTGAACACAAACGTGGCTAATTACAGCGATCGCAACAACAAGTTCAAGCCAAACTAGGTATTGCAACAAGCTTAGCCAGCCTGAGTTTAAGTGCTCGCTGCTGAGCCAAGTGACGACCTTACTAATGGCGGTGACGCCGATGACTAAGGGAAAGGTATATGCCGCGAAAGCAGGACTAAATGGCAACCGCAGAAGCTGAATAAAAGCAAGATATATCGCTAGGGTCATAACAATAGCAATGCTCAGTAAAGCAAACACCACGCCAGCCGCTGGCATTGGGTGGACACTCAAATATCCTGCTAAACATAGACTCGCAGGCGCTGCCATAACTGCAATTGTGGGTTGGGTTTGCTGTGGTATGGCACAGCCTCTACATAAACGGTAAATCATGAACGGTAGCAGCAGCAGGTAAAATATAACCCCCAAGTACCAAAGTCCCATTGCCAAAGGTTGCAACGCTAACATGCCGTTAAAGGTGACATCGGCAACGACAAACCCAACAGGGGGAATAAACCAACTTGGCACTAGCTGGTTAAGCTCAAAATTGCGGCTGCGAAAATACACAAAGCTGGTTAGCAACCCTAAGTGAAGTGCAATGGCGAGCAGCCAAACCACAGTTGCGATAAGATGAGAATAGGCCGAGATGCTATGAGAAATCACCATGATGGTCATGGCGCTGGTTGGTAATACACTCCCAATCACTGGATCTGCGAGATCTGCTCTTAATTGAGCTGGTTGATGAATAAACTTAAGCACTAACAGCAATAAAATAAAGCCAGCCAGAAGTGCACTTGAAGGTTTTAATACAAAGAGTGCGGGAAAGAGATTACAGATACACCAGCCTAAACTAGCCAGCCCAAGAGCAAGACCAGACATCGGGGTGGGGATATTGGCGGTGAGCTTTTTACTATAAGAATGAAGAGTAGCCATGCGTAATTTCACAACAATTGTTCGGTGAAGGGATAATACGCTTGCGCTTTAATTAAGAATATCTGAATATATT